>NZ_JBCOCI010000027.1:0-54278 GCF_040929485.1 Phocaeicola sp. RTP21198st1_B8_RTP21198_201120
CACAGTGGGAGAGTAGGTAGCTGCCGTTTTTGATTGAAGCCTCCGGACTTGAAGAAGTTCCGGAGGCTTTTTTTTTGCATCCACGTGTGAAATATGACCTCTACTATTGCTCATCTCCCAATTATGGATTACTTTTGCCCATAACCTAAAAATAATACGTCAATGGATACATTATTACCATTTGCATTACTATGCTTTACCTCTTTTTTCACATTAACCAACCCGTTGGGAACCATGCCTGTATTTTTGACTATGACTAAAGGAATGGATGATGAAGAACGGCGTCATATTGTGAAACGCGCTACTATCATTTCCTTTATTACACTTCTGGCTTTTACTTTCTCCGGGCAATTTTTATTCAAATTTTTTGGAATATCGACCAATGGCTTTCGTATTGCTGCCGGTTTTATTATTTTGAAGATTGGATATGATATGTTACAGGCACGTTTTACTAATACTAAGTTGAAAGACGAAGAAATTAAAACGTATGCCAATGATATTTCAATTACCCCATTATCTATTCCTATGCTTTGCGGTCCCGGTGCTATAGCTAACGGAATAATGTTAATGGATGATGCCAATACTTGGACTATGAAGGGGGTATTGATTGGGATGATTGGTTTGATTTATTTTATCACTTATCTTATATTGCGGGCGTCTACTCGGTTGGTTTCTATTCTTGGCGAAACTGGAAATAATGTAATGATGCGTTTGATGGGACTTATTTTGATGGTAATAGCTGTGGAATGTTTCGTTAGCGGACTTCGTCCGATATTAATTGATATTATCCAATCAAGTAGGGTTTAACCAACGAAAGAATGTGCTGAAAGTAGAATATGATTATTTAATTCACTTTGAGCACATTCTTTGTATCTGGGTGCTGGTTATTAGTCAAATTCAACTAATATACGGAATACTTTTCCGGGGGCTTTCGCCCACTCTTCCATAGCTTGTAGTGCGGTTTCGGGTTTGGCTACTTTGCTGATTAATTCATCCTTTGGACAAGTACCTTGCTCCATATAGCGGATAACTGCCCTGAAATCTGCGGGTAGTGCATTACGAGAACCTCGGATATCAAGCTCTTTCTGTACAAAATATTTAGTCTGAAAAGACACCTCTGATTTTGCATAACCTATGCATACGACCCTTCCGGTAAATCCAACTTCATTGACTGCCATGACATAGGTTGCAGGGCTGCCGACAGCTTCGATGACCACATCAGGACCAAATCCTTCTGTAATCTTTGTCAAGCGTTCGTGTACATTCTCTGTCATGGAGTTGATGGTGTGGTGAGCGCCTACCCGTTTGGCTAGTTCCAATTTTTCATCGTCCAAATCTACGGCAATAACGGTAGCTCCACGAAGAGTTGAACGTACAATAGCACCCATACCGATCATTCCGCAGCCA
This sequence comes from Phocaeicola sp. RTP21198st1_B8_RTP21198_201120, assembly GCF_040929485.1. Taxonomy (NCBI): domain Bacteria; kingdom Pseudomonadati; phylum Bacteroidota; class Bacteroidia; order Bacteroidales; family Bacteroidaceae; genus Phocaeicola; species Phocaeicola sp. RTP21198st1_B8_RTP21198_201120. The sequence continues at coordinate 1,408 of NZ_JBCOCI010000027.1, forward strand.
ATAATCATAACTGTATCGATGTCTGTAACTTGCGCTCGTGAAACTGCATGGAAACCTACACTCATTGGTTCGATTAGTGCACAATCACGAGGAGAAATATGGCTTGCCGGGATTATTTTGTTCCAAGGCAGTGCGATATATTCACACATGGCACCATTACGCTGTACTCCCAGGGTTTCGTTATGTTCGCAGGCATTTACTCTGCCGTTACGGCATGAAGCACATTTTCCGCAATTGGTATAAGGATTGACTGTGACGCTCATACCCGGTTTTAATGATTCTGGTACATCCTTGCCTATGGCTTCAATAATAGCTCCTACTTCGTGTCCCGGAATGACAGGTAGTTTTACCATTGGATTACGTCCTAAAAATGTATTCAGGTCCGAGCCGCAAAAGCCTACATATTTAATTTTTACAAGAACTTCTCCCGGTTTAAGAGCGGGTTTCTCAATGTCTACTACCTTCATCTCGGAAGGAGCAGTAATTTGAATTGCTTTCATCTTCTGTTTATTTTTATAAGTTTTTAATCAATTACTTTGTATCCTTTCCAACCATAGTAGGCACAAAACAGGAAACAAATCATAGGAATAGCATAAGCTATATAATAAATGTGTTCGTTCAGATGCATCACATAAGCAGTGAGTTGGGGCAAGCAAGCATTTCCAACGATGGCCATAACTAGAAATGCCGAGCCGCTTTTTGTGTTGCTGCCTAAATCAGTCAAAGCAAGCGAGAACTGAGTGGGATACATGATAGACATGAAAAAAGAAATGCCCAGCATGGCATAAAGACCTGTCCAACCACCAAAACAAACCACAACAATACATAACAAGACATTAATCAGCGCATATACCAAGAGCATGTCTTGTGGACGGAATTTTACCATGAGTAGTGTGCCTGTCCATCTTCCTGCCAAAAAAGCCAGCATATAAAGACCGAAAAAGGTGGTGGCTGTATTTTCAGGTAGTTCTGCATAGGTACAACAGTAGACTAGAAATAAACTGTTAATGGCTGTCTGACCACCATTGTAGAAGAATTGTGCAATGACTCCCCAACGAAGGTGAGAACGTTTTAAGACTCCGAAATCAATTAATTTTTCTCCTTTATATTCTACTCCTTCCATCGTATTTCCTTCTTTGATTTTAGGTAATTTGGAGAAGATAAAGATGATGGCAATAACAATGAGTAACATAGCTAGCAGCAGATAAGGAAGTTTCATGGCGTCTGTTTCTGTTTGAATGTAACCTTCCCAGCCACCGGGAAAAGAAGCGGGCAGGGTGTTGCGGGTATAGTGGTTGCCACTCAGAATCAGTTTGCTGAGAAACATGGCGGCTATAAAAGCTCCCAGCCCATTGAATGATTGTGCTAGATTCAATCGACGGGGCGCACTTTCTGGATCTCCCAAAGCGGTTACATAAGGATTGGCTGCTGTTTCTAAAAAACACATTCCAGTGGCAATGATGAAGAATATACATAGATATGCCCAATATTCTTTCAGCATAGCAGCGGGGAAGAACAGTAACCCACCACATGCTGCCAGTAATAACCCGAAAATAATTCCCGATTTGTAGCTGTATTTTTTCATGAACATAGCGATGGGAATGGGACAGATGAAATAGGCAAGCCAGTAGGCTGTTTCTGTGAATGATGCTTCGAAAGCGTTTAACTCACAGGTTTTCATCAGCTGTCTTATCATAGTAGGTAGTAGATTGCTGCTGATAGCCCATAGGAAAAACAGGCAGAATATGAGCATCAATGGTACATAATAGGTCTTATTTTTCATGGTATGGATTAATAAGTGTCAGTTGATTATTCTGACATGTTTTTAATGTAAGGAAGAGATATGAGATTTTTGAAACCATAAAATCTTTCGGCGTTTTTACCTAAAAAAAGTGCTTTCTCTTCTTGTGTCATTTCAGTCGTTTTAAGGATGAAATCGTAAGACATCTTGTAAGTAATGGCCGTAATGGTCCGCGGGTAATCCGATCCCCACATCAGTTTGTCCATACCGACCAAATCTGCTGCTTCTTTGATAGCCTTCACCGCTCCTGCAAACGGGTAGAATTCACTGTTGAACAACCAGGTAATGCCTCCTGACTCTATCATGACATGGGTATGCCGGGCCAGTTTTATTTGTTCCTGCCAATGAGGAGTTGTAACCATACCGAAATGTCCGATAGCGATTTTTAGTTGCGGACATTCCTGGATAATTTCTTTCATCTCCTGCACTTGCGTGTTTCCATCGGCTAGATCAATGGAAAGGATAATGTTTTTATCTTCCATGTAATGGAACATTTCCATCATTTCGTCACAGTTCAGCATGACTCTTCCTTCTTTTAGAAAAAGGCGGTGTGCTGGGATTTTTATTGCTTTGAAACCAGAACTTATTAATTCCTTGGCCTGTTGCAGATAACCGGGTTTACGAAATTCGCACATACCGCATACAAAGAAACGGTCCGGGTATTTATGGGCCACTTTTGCGAGGTATTCATTTTGGATGCCATCAATAAATTCCTGAGTGACTACGGCAGCCGATACTTGTGCATAGTCCATGTTCGAGAGAAAAACCTCGGCACTATTCCGCCCGTCAATCATAAAGGGCGGAACCATCTGACGTTCTTCTCCCATAAATAACGAACGTCCGTTGGTTAAAGTACGGATAGGCAATCCGTTGACTTCCGTATTTTGCCGTAACCAAAGATGGGAATGTGCATCTATTATGTTAAAATCCATCATTATTCTCCTTTGTATTATGAATTAGCCCAACTGACACGCATTTGTTTTCCGATAATTTCTTGTACTTCCTTTACAAGGTTCCAATCGATGGGTTCTTCAGCGTATGTTATATTTTTCAATACATTATCTGGATTGGCCGAACTGAACAAAGTGGTGGCGATACGTGGATTGCTGACAGAATATTGAATAGCCAGTTTCTCTATAGGATAATTTTTGGACAGGCAATGTTGAACAGCTTTCCGACAGGCTTCTACCAGTGATTGGGGGGCCGGATGCCATGCAGGAACCCCACGTTGGGAGAGCAAGCCCATTGAAAGGGGGGAGGCATTGATGATGCCGATATTCTTTGATTCAAAATAATCCAGATAATCAGTCAGTTTCTCGTCATTCAGACAATAATGGCAGAAGTTAAGTACGCTTTCTACTGTTCCTGGTTCCGAGTGATCAATGACCCATTTTAAGTTTTCTAATTGCAAATCTGTGATACCTACATGTCCCACAATACCTTTCTTTTTAAGTTCTACCAGTGCAGGTAATGTTTCGTTGACTACCTGATTCATGTCTGAAAACTCTACATCGTGTACATTAATCAGATCGATATATTCAATGTGGAGTCTTTCCAAGCTTTCATAAACGCTTTCCGTTGCACGTTTTCCGGAATAATCCCATGTGTTGATTCCATCTTTTCCATAGCGTCCCACTTTGGTAGAGAGATAATATTTGTCACGTGGGATTTCTTTCAATGCTTTGCCTAATACGGTTTCGGCCTTGTAGTGCCCGTAGTAGGGAGATACATCAATAAAATTCATTCCATTCTCTACTGCTGTGTAAACAGCTTTGATACCCTCTGCTTCGCGGATATCATGAAAAACTCCTCCTAATGAAGATGCGCCGAAACTAAGATTGGAAACCCGCATACCGGTTTTCCCGATTTCATTGTAATTCATAGTTCTATTTATTTTTAGATTTATTTCCGGAATCAAAAATAGAGGAATAACCTTTAGGTATGTGGTGGAAGAGGTTGAAAAAAGTACGTAAACCTTTGCGTAAAAATAATAAGACGGTTACTTTTTATATAGTTCTCTATATTGCTGAGGAGTAACGCCTGTGATTTTTTTGAATAAGCGGTTGAAATAAGAATGGTCTTCATAAGCAAGGAGATAAGCTATGTTTTTTACAGGAATATCCTCTGTAATCAGAATTAATTGGGCTTTCTCTATTTTTTTCTGATTAATATATTGCAGTGGTGTGCTACCGACTTCTTTTTTGAAAAGACGGATAAAATGATCTTTTGAGAGGCATGAGATTGCTGCCAATGAGTCTATATCTACTGTTTTATAGATATTTTTTCGGATGTGGGACAAGACTTTTTGGATACGGTTATCGTTGACTTCCACTTTAGATTTGGCGTCTTTTAAAAAGCGGGCAATAAGTTGATATACTATACCTCTGGATTCGACTTTGTCACAGAAGGTACGCTGTTTATTTTTAATGATGTTTCTGATTAATGTGGGGTTGTTGTCATAGCTTGTCGGGTCGGATTGAGGAAGCTGCATGGTAGGATTTATTTCACATAACCTTTTAATAAGTGGTAATTCCAGGTTGTCCGCAGGTATTTCTATCGGGAAATTCCAATCTTCCAGAATGCCGGATTCTGATTGATGGTCTTCATATATATGGAGATAATAATGAGTGAAATGAGAATTGCACTGATAACTATGGGTAGTGAATGATGGCACCAGATATAGATGATGTGGTTTTAGTTCCTGTATTCCGTCGGGAAATATTATTTGGGCAGTTCCTTCCATTATATAATAGAGTCTGGTAAAAGGGCTGCTTACGTTTTTCCAGTTCCAGTCTGCATTGTGAATGGCTAGTCCTACATTTAATATAAGTAAATGTAATTGGTCGATTGATTGTGTCATATTCCTTAAGGTATTAGAATGAAAGATTCAGTTTCGTACAAAGTAAGCAAAAGTATATATATAATCCAATGGGAAATCGATATTTTCATATCAAATCACCTGTTTTGGTATTCGTTTTTGAATTATTTCAGGTAAAAGTCGATATTATCCTACATAATGGCGCATTTGGATAATATAAATTGGTTTCAACTCTGTATATTTGCACTATTGATAATTGAAAAATATATAAAGCAATTATACTATGAAAGCAAAACATTTTCTTTTGGCTTCGGCTTTGTTGCTTTGGGCGGGAGTTTTGGAGGCTCAGACTTACCAGGTACCTGTTTCAGAGAAAAATGAAAAAATGCAGGAAGGAGAGTTCGAACCTACTTGGGAATCATTGCAGAACTATAAAGTTCCTGAATGGTTTAGAAATGCCAAATTTGGTATTTGGGCACATTGGGGACCGCAATGTGTGGAAGGGTCCGGCGACTGGATGGCGCGTTCTCTCTATTTGGAAGGTTCGCGCGAGTATAAGCACCATGTGGAACATTATGGCCATCCCTCTGAAGTGGGCTTCAAGGATATATTGCCTTTGTTTAAAGCCGAGAAATGGGATCCGGACAAATTGGTTTCCTTTTATAAGAAGATTGGTGCCCAGTATTTCTTCGCTTTAGGTAATCACCATGATAATTATGATTTATGGGATAGCCAATATCAGGAATGGAATTCCGTGAATATAGGTCCTAAGAAGGATATATTGGCGGGCTGGGCTGAAGCTGCAAAGAAAAACGGTCTTCCATTTGGTATCAGTTTTCATGCGGATCATGCGTGGAGCTGGTATGAACCGGCTCAACGATACGACCGTCATGGCGAGAAGGCAGGTGTACCCTATGATGGATGTTTGACTAAAGAAGATGGTAAGGGTAAGTGGTGGGAAGGCTACGATCCTCAAAAGCTTTATGCACAGAATCACCCGTTAAGCGCTGGAAGTTGGGCTGACGGTATGATTCACCGTCAATGGGCATGGGGAAATGGTGTTTGTATTCCTACTCAAGAATATGTGACAAACTTTTATGATCGTACAATTGATGCAATAAACCGTTATAATCCTGATTTGATTTATTTTGATGTGACTGGTGTACCGTTTTATCCTATCAGTGATGCGGGTTTGAAGATTGCCGCACATTTTTATAATCACAACATGGTTGCTCGTAAGGGGGATTTCAGTGCTGTTATGTTTGGTAAAATTCTTACCGATGAGCAACGTAAAGCTTTGGTATGGGATGTGGAAAGGGGATCTCCCAATAGTATTTATGAAGAGCCATGGCAGACTTGTTCTTGTTTAGGCGGTTGGCATTATGATACCAGATTGGCGGAGAACGGTTGGTATAAGAGTGCTTCCGATGTAGTGAAACTATTAGTGGATGTGATCAGTAAGAACGGGAATTTGTTGCTTAGTGTTCCTCTTCGGGCTGACGGAACTTTTGATGAAAAGGAAGAAGCCATTTTAAATGAATTTGGTGACTGGATGAGTATGAATAAAGAGGCTATTTATGATACACGTCCGTGGAAAGTCTTCGGAGAAGGTCCGATAGCCAATGCTGATATCAAGATTAATGCTCAAGGTTTCAATGAAGGTGCTTACACTAAAGCCACTGCATCTGAAATCCGTTTTACTCAAACCAAGAAATATCTCTATGCTACAGTCCTTGCATGGCCGGAAGAAAAGCAAGTTGTCATTCAATCGCTGGCAACGGGAAGTGAGTTGTACCCTGATAAAATTACTAAAATTGAGTTGTTAGGTTATGGAAAGGTATTTTTTACTCGTACAGCGCAAGGAGTTGTTATTGATATGCCTGATGTACAGTTGAATAAGATTGCTCCCGTATTTAAGATAAAGAAGTGAATATAGCATAAAGTAGGTTTATTTATCGGCTTTTTTAGGTCGGTAAGCCCTTGTTATGTCTTGAAAATTAACCCAATAATCAATAGAATAATGAAAAACAGATTAGAATGTATGCAGTCAATAAGATTCTTGGCGGTCTTGTTGATGTGTTGCCTGAGCTATACTACTTGGGCACAGACACAGAGTAATGTCAATGGTTTGGTTACTGATTTTTCCGGTGAGCCGTTAATTGGGGTCAGTATCTTGGTTAAAGGTACTTCCAATGGAACTGTTACTGATTTGGATGGCAAATTTTCTCTGTCTGCTGAAATGGGAAACATGCTCCAGATAAGTTATGTAGGTTATATTTCGCAAGAAGTAAAGGTGGAAAGTGACAAGTTACTTCGTATTATAATGGAAGAAGATACAAAAAAGTTGGAAGAAGTAGTTGTGATTGGATATGGAACACAGAAAAAGGTGAATTTAACGGGAGCCGTAGCTGCTGTTTCAGCTGAAGACTTGGCTAGTAAACCTGTTATGAGTACTGCTCAAGCACTGGCAGGTTTGGCTCCAGGTTTAAGTGTATTGCAAACTTCAGGTCGTCCCGGACAAGGAGCAACTGTTAAAATTCGTGGAACTGGTACATTTTCAAAAGCTGGAACAGATCCATTGGTCTTGATTGATGGTTTATCAGGTAACATTGATGATGTAGATCCTAATGATATTCAGAGCATTTCTTTTTTGAAAGATGCAGCTTCTGCTTCTATTTATGGTAATCGTGCTGCTAATGGGGTTATCTTGATTGAAACAAAGAAGGGTGCACAAGGTAAAACGACTATTACATATAGTAATTCTTTTGGTTGGCAACAGCCTACGGAATTGCCTGATTTTTTACCATCATGGGAATATGCGGAATATTATAATATGGCTATGCGGAATATGGGTAAGCAGGAAGCTTATTTACCTGAACAGATTCAAAAGTATAGAGATGGATCTGATCCGGATAATTATCCGAATGTAAATCACTTAAAATGGCTGTTGGAATCCGGTTCTGGTTTTCAACACCAACATAATCTTAGCATACAAGGAGGAAATGCTACGACGAGTTATAATTTATCAGTAGGTTATAGAAATCAGGAAGGAATGACGGCAAAAACGTCTAATGAAAGAATGACTGCACTGTTTACTATGAAAAGTGAAATCGCCAAAGGGCTGATGCTTAATTTGAATATTAATGCTTATAATAATAAATATAATGCTCCTAATGGCGAACCACAAAGTATTGATGGAATGATAGGATATGCTGTTCGTCAGGGACCTATTTATGCCGGGCAAAAGTCGGATGGAAGTTTTGGATATCAGGATAATTATAGTCCGGAAGCGTGGTTGGCGAGTGAATCTTTTGTGCAGAATGTGAGTAGAAATATAAGTGCTTCCGGACAATTGACATGGAATACTCCTGTAGACGGACTTTCTTTTATAGGCAAAGTAGGGATGAATTACTGGACTAAATATGATAAAGCCTACCGGGCTGATACTTATTTTGATGAGAGTAAGACAGTGGGACCCGCTACTTTAAATGTATGGACTGCAAATAATACGTATACTACTTTTGAAGCATTAGCTACTTATGAAAAACAAATTAAAAATCATACCTTTAAGTTATTGGCGGGTACTTCTGTGGAACAATCTAATAATAAAGGTTTGGAAGGTTATAGAAATACGTTTCCTAATAATTATTTGTATGAATTAGGTTCTGGAGATAAATCAACAGCTACTAATGATAGTTCATTGGAAGAATATGCGTTGCTTTCTTTTTTCGGGCGTATAAATTATGCATGGAAAGATCGTTATTTATTAGAGGTTAATTTGCGCTATGATGGATCGTCACGTTTTGCGGACGGTCATCGTTGGGGACTTTTCCCGTCAGTTTCTGCAGGGTGGAGAATCTCTGAGGAGGACTTTTGGAAGAATGCGGCAGTTTCAGCTGTAGTTGATAATTTGAAATTGCGTGCTTCCTATGGTGTACTTGGTAATCAAAATATAGGTGTTTATCCTTACCAACAGATTTATGAACTTGGACATGATTATCCTTTTGGAAATCCGGCAACTCTTCAGTCTGGGGCTTACATGAAAACCTATAATAATCCGGAAATTACTTGGGAAAAGACGGCTATAACGGATATTGGTTTAGATTTTAGTTTATTGAATGGACGTTTTAGTGGAACATTGGATTATTTTTATAAATATACTTCGGACATTTTAGCACCTGTTGAGGTGTCTAGTATTATGGGACGTGAAGTCGGACAATCTAATGTTGGAGCTGTTTCGAACGAAGGAATTGAAGTAAATCTGACTTATAACGGACAAATAGGACGTGATTTCCGGTTCAGTATTTCTCCTAATTTTACATGGGTAAGAAATGCAGTTGAGAAATTGGCGAACGGAGCTACCGAAGAAATTAATAATAACAGAATTGTAGGGCAACCGATAGGTATTATATATGGGTATGAAACTGATGGACTGTTTGTAGACCAGGCGGAAGTAGATGCGGCTACCGAACAATTGGTAAGTAAGTCAGGACTGAAACCTGGTTATGTGAAATACAAAGATATTAGTGGTCCCGACGGGGTTCCCGATGGTAAGGTAGATGCGCAATATGATCGTACCGTATTGGGAAGTACTACCCCGAAGTTTTATTATGGTTTGAATCTTTCCACTTCTTATAAAGGTTTTGATTTTTCAGCTTTGTTACAAGGGTTAGGAGGTCATAAGCGTTTGATAGGATCTTATATGGCTTATGCATTCTACAACGGTGGACAGATACAGAGATGGCAGGCTGAATCTTGTTGGAAGGAAGAAAATCCTGATAAATGGGCTGAATACCCTCGATTGGAAACTTTGAATATGAACGACACTAATCTTCAAACTTCTGATTATTGGGTCCGTAATGCTAGTTTCTTACGAGTAAAGAATATACAAATAGGATATACATTCCCCAAAGCATGGACTAAAAAAATAGGTTTGGAAAATGTGCGTGTTTATGTAAGCGGACAAAATCTGTTTTCTTTCAATAGTTTCTATAAAGGTTGGGATCCGGAAAATGAGATAGGAACAGGGGATTCTCCCTCTTATTATCCGGTCAATAGTATTTATTCATTCGGATTTAATTTCAAGTTCTAAGTAAATCATTCAATTAAGAATCATTATGAAAAATATATATAATACATTAGGAATGACAAAGGCTTGTTTATGTGCTTTGGCTATATCACTAGTAACAACTGGTTGCTCGGATTTATTAGATAAGGAGCCACCTTCAGCAATTTCTGATGGTAGTTTTTGGACTGGTGAAGGGGATGCCATGTTGGCATTGACAGGATGTTATCGTTTCCAGACTGGTTGGTCGCATGATGATTTTGCTACGCCACAAGGGTTGCTTTATTTGGATTTTGCAGGTGGAAATGGAACAGAAAAGGAAAATTTTTCAACTTTAATGGCTAGTTCCAATACGGTGGCTACTAATGGCAATTTACGTTGGTATTGGGGAAATGCATATACGCAAATAGCTAAGTACAACACTTTTCTAGAGAATATTACGGATTGTCCGATGGAAGAATCTAAAAAAGAACAGTGGTCTGCCGAAGTGAAGTGTTTACGAGCTTATTTCTTTTTAAATTTGGCATTTTATTATAAGGATGTTCCTATGCCTTTGAAAACTCTGTCGGTGGACGAAGCGAATTCTATTTCTCAAACACCTCAGGCTGAAGTCTATTCGCAAGTGGAGAAGGACTTGAAGACTGCTATAGACTTGTTGCCTGTCCAATATTCCTCAGAGGAATATGGCCGGTTTACTAGGGGGGCAGCTAAGGTACTTTTAAGTCGTCTTTACTTAGCGCAAGAGAGATGGGTAGATGCTGCTACTGTTTTACGTAGTGTGATTGATTCGGGAATATATGAATTGGATCGTCGTAATGGAGAGGACAGCTATGAGAAACTTTTTCAAATAGGAGGTGAATATAGCCCTGAGATAATATTTTGTATTATGGGGATAAAGGATCTATATACTAATTCACGTTATCAATATTTATATCCTGAAGCTGCTTATGGAGGGTGGCATCAGTTCTCACCATATAACGAATTAGTGAAAGAATATTTTTGTGCAGACGGCAAGGATATTAAGACTTCTGAGGTTTATGATGAGAATGATCCTTATGTTAATCGGGATTTGCGTTTGTATGCTTCTATTTTTTTACCTCCTTTGGGAAGTTATGAGGGAACTAAGTATAATGATATAATTTATGATTGCTTTAAGGGGGCTAATACTGCAGATAGCTATAATAAGTTTGCCTTATTTAATGGATATTGTCCGAAGAAAGGTTGTGATCCGTCTATAACTAATAATTTAGGTTCTACTCCCACTTATACTCCTATAATGCGTTATGCTGAGGTCTTATTAAGCTATTTGGAAGCGGTAAATGAATCGCAGCCGAATGCAGTAGACCAGAACTTATTAGATCTGACTATTAATGATATACGTGATCGTGTGAAATTAGTTGGAATAAAAAAGACAGACGTAGCAACACAGGAACTTGTTCGTGAAGCGGTTCGTAAAGAAAGACGTGTGGAACTGGCATTCGAGGGGCTTCGATATTATGACGTGTTACGTTGGGGCATTGCCGAGAAAGAACTTAATCATACTTTTACCGGAGTAAAATTGTCGGATGATCCGCAAGCTCGTAATTATAGAGGAAGTGGTGTTACGGCTTCTCCTGTAGATGAAGATATGTATTATCAGTTTGAAAAACGTACATGGTCTGCACATAACCGATATTTTCCTATTCCTCAAAATGATTTGAATGTGAATAAAAATCTGAAACAGAATGAAGGGTATAATTAAGCAGGCATAAGTTTAAGATAAGATGAAAGAAAATGGATATGAAATGAAAAGATATGACTACCCGGTAAAAAGATATTGCCAGACAATGGATTTGAAGGATGATCCGGAGATGATAGCGAAGTATCGGGAGTGTCATAGTAAGGCGAAGTCATGGCAGGAGATCAGAGAGGGGATCCGTTCAGTTGGTATTTTAGAAATGGAAATATATATATGCGGTAATCGATTGTTCATGATTGTCGAAACTCCTATTGATTTTGATTGGGAATCTGCTATGGCTAAACTCGCGACTTTACCTCGACAGCAAGAATGGGAAGACTTTGTATCGATATTCCAACAGTGTAGGAAAGGGGAACTTGCTAAAGAAAAATGGAGTATGATGGAGCGTATGTTCTATCTATATGAATAATTTGAAAAGAGAGGGAACTGATGAAGTATTCTCTTTTTCCTCAAAATATAATAGAAGGCATATTGAATAATTTAGTGATTAAAAGATTGTACAACGGCGTGGGATAGAAAAAGAAATGCTTGTTTTATCAATACCCATTGCTTATCATCGGAAAGCCAATAAGTTGATAAAAGTGGGTGATTGGTAGTGTTATCAATACTGAAATTTTTGAGCCTTCGTTTCTTCAGGTATAGACAAAAACCCTCGAAATTAGATAATTTCGAGGGTTTTTGTCTGTTTCTATATGGAATGTTGTGCGCGTGATAGGACTCGAACCTACACGTCTCACGACACCAGATCCTAAGTCTGGCGCGGCTACCAATTACGCCACACGCGCGACATTGCTTTCGGTAAGCGGGTGCAAAGATAAGGAATATTTCTTAAGTACCAAAGATTTTTAGGAAATTATTCTTTGTGGTTATGTAAATATTCACGTGCAGTCTCAATAATTGTATCCACATTGCGTTGCATATCCTCTGAGGTCATATTGACTTTGATGTCCGGATCTATACCAAATTCCAGATGTTGCATATTCGCATCGTACATTGGACTGGCCGAGAAGCGGACAGACCAGCCATTGGGCAGTTCAGAAGAGAAGGGCAGACCAGAACCGCCACCTGTTTTGTCACCGATGATGGTTACTTTGGGTAGTATTTTCATTCTGTTCACAAAATCATTGGTGGCGCTGAAAGAGCGGCGGTTAGTCAGCACTACCGCTTGTTTTTGCCAGCGTACGCGATCTAGTGACGGTTCCAGCCAAACAGCTTTAGGAGTTGAGAAATCATTGTGTCCCGGTCCGGTTTTATGGGACATATAGCCTACCAACACTTTTTCATTCGTGAAACGTGCGGCTAATTTCTCGGCTGTGGTAAGGTTACCACCGGAATTGTTTCGCACATCAATAATCAATCCATCGCAAATAGCCAGCTTGTTTAGAATCTCGTCCAGATTTCCTTCGCCGATACCTGATTGGAAACTGCCACAATAAATATAGGCTATGTTATCCTCGAATACCTGATACTTCATGCCTGAGGATTGGGCATAGTCCTTACCTAGATAGACACGTTGGATGCTGTCGCTGAAATTGGCCGGATAGCTGTCAAACCATTCACGATATTGGGAGTACTCCAGTTTGGAAGACAGATTTACGTGTCCGTCACGCAACTCGTTCAGCATATCTGCCAGAACTTCGAATAACTGTTCATTATTCATGCCTTTTGATATTCTCTGTTTGTACTGGCTATATATTTCATTCCAGTCCAATCCGTATTCCTGCTTTTTATAGTCAAGGAAACAATACTGGCGGTCGATAGTCTGCCATAACGCTTCGAAGTTGCCTTCGGGGGAGTTGTCGTATTCGTCCTCCGTGATGCACGAAGTAAATAATACAACAGACAATAACAGACTGATAAAAAAATAACTATTTCTTTTCATTCTCTATATTAATAAGGGCTGACCCGGCTGGGCATCGCCACTTTGTTCTTACCTTTTAATAAATAGAAGTTTTTCACGAAACCTATCATAAAGGCGTGTGACCATATATGACTTTTCAGATTATTGACTTTCGCCTGCTGGATATCACATAGGTATCCGAAACGCATATTGACTGACCGGATAGGAAAATCCAATGTAACCAATTGCCGCAAGGAAGGTTGGTTATGCAGGGAAGTGAACAGCACATTCTTGCCGCCATTCTTTAAACTGAATATCTCATAATAAGATTGTCCGTATTCCGGGGAAAACATAACCCCCATGACAGGCAAATTGGCTTGATAACGGGCTATCAGCGGATAGTTACCGATATGGAACCGATAGATGACCATACCCGATGCCGCCAGATTGACATATGCTTTGGCTTGGGCAGGATTATTAGAATTTCGCATGTTATAGATGAATCCGCCGTTCAAGTCCAGCATGGGACCCGCCAGTATCTTCAAGTTTTCTGTCAGCCGGAACTGGTAATGCAGTGCATAATTCCAATTGACCATACCTGACATTTCGTTACTTGTTTCTGCTTTATTCTCAGTCAGGGACAGATTGGCTTGGAACAGACTTTGAACAGATACGTTGCCATTCATCAGTTTGGTCATGCGCATACTTTCACGCAGGATACGAATTTCGGGTCCGGTATATTCCATCGGTGAAAGATAGGTGTCCAATATATTTGTAAAACCGACACCGTAAAGAGTAGCCCTCATAACGTAGCGGTTTGCTCGTAAGCTGTCTTCCTGAGCCTGTGAAGGCAGACCAAGAAACAGGGACAGTAATAATAGGAGAATTTTTTTCATTTCTTAAAACAGTTTCATCTGGCCGGTAATTTCATCAATGATATCTGTTTCACTCTTACCATGATCCGGATCTTCAATTTCAGCAGCTTCTTCATTTTTATCAGTCCCCTCTTCCGCACCGTCCTCTTCTTTGGGAGGTTCGGGAAAACGTAAAGGCTCCAGCTCGTTTATTTGTTCAATGTTGTAAGTACTGATTCGTTTTCCTTTCGCTTTGAAGCTCTTAATTCCGATGAATTCGTCCACATCTATTTCCAATGGATCACGGAAACTATCATGTCCTCCGAATATGACTTGTATGCGTGGATAAACCACACAAGTAAGCAATATAGAACGGCTTTCCTTGTTCTCGCCCAAATAATTGAGACGGCGTGAAGTGGATTCAAAAGTGAATCGTTTCAGATAAGGATATCCCTGATCGGCATCAAATAAAGCGGCAGACCATACCTTGTTGGCGTCGAACTTCTCAATGATGCGGATTCCCGGATCATAATGATTATTCAAATCGAAGTTACTAGTATAGAATTCTCCATTTTCATGGACTATTAAAATCAATTCGTCACTTTGGAATTCTCCCAGATATTCACCGCGTCCGTCATAGTTCAAGCGGAGCACATCCCGGTCAAACCATACTTTTCTTCCACCCAAAGTAGAGCCGCCACGTTGTTTTAAGGCTATTTTATGTACTTCGTATTTAGACAGGATATTGCCCATGGACTGGCGTCCCTTGATATTGATGTCACTGAAATCTTTTTCATATATGATTTTTTTGATACGTGGATTCGGTTTTAAGGTAATCTTGATAACCTCTGCTTCTCCATTAGGATTGGCTGTAAAGTAAACAATACGTGAGCCGGGTGTACCTTGCGTTACATCATATTCACGGTCACGGGTGATGGAGGTAATGTTGAACCGTTTGATATAGTGAAACCCTTCTTTTCCATCACGATAAACCACATTGTATATGGTACGTTTGTCGTTTTTCTTGAAGATATTGACATAGAGAACATTCTTGCCGACAAACATTTTGTCTGTTACGCGAACTACTTTATATTTGCCGTCTTTATAGAAGATAATCACATCGTCTATGTCTGAACAGTTGGCTATAAATTCATCTTTTTTCAAGGTGGTGCCGATAAAGCCTTCTTCGCGGTTGATATAGAGTTTTTCGTTAGCTTCCACTACCTTCGCCGCCTCAATGGTATCGAAGTTACGCAACTCTGTACGGCGGGGGTATTGTTTGCCATATTTATCTTTCAACATCTGATACCAGTCAATGGTATATTCTACGATATGTGCCAGATGATTGTTTATTTCTTCAATCTGTTCCTTGATACGGGCTATGTTTTCATCTGCTTTATCCTTGTTGAACTTCAGAATTCGGGCCATCTTGATATCCAATAACTTCAGAATATCCTCTTTGGTCACTTCACGGATAAATTGCGAATAGAAAGGAGTCAGCCGTTCATCAATGAACTCGCAGGCGGCGTCTGTATTTTCGGATTGCTCGAACTTTACTTCCTTATAAATCCGTTCTTCGATAAAGATTTTTTCCAATGATGCGAAATGAAGGTTTTCAAGCAATTCTCCTTTGTGTATTTCCAACTCTTGACGAAGCAGGGACAACGTGTTGTCTGTGGCTTTTTTAAGGACGGCACTGACAGTAAGGAAGTGGGGCTTCTTTTCATCAATAACGCAACAATTGGGGGATATGCTTACTTCACAATCAGTAAATGCATAGAGCGCATCCAAGGTTTTGTCCGAGGATACTCCCGGAGCAAGGTGCACTAGGATTTCCACTTTTTCAGAAGTAAGATCTTCTACTTTCCGAATCTTGATTTTTCCCTTTTCACTGGCTTTGACAATAGAGTCGCATACCCCCGGGACAGTCTTTCCGAAAGGCACTTCGGCTATGGACAATGTTTTGTTGTCTATTTTATTGATTTTAGCACGTACCTTCACCATTCCGCCGCGTTCTCCATCGTTGTAGCGGGATACATCAATAGAGCCTCCTGTCTGGAAATCGGGATAGAGTTTGAATTCCTCACCACGCAAATAGGCAATGGAGGCATCACACAGTTCGTTAAAATTGTGTGGTAGGATTTTGGAAGAAAGGCCCACAGCAATACCTTCTACTCCCTGAGCGAGCAAGAGCGGGAATTTGACAGGTAGGGTGATCGGCTCTTTGTTTCGTCCGTCGTATGACGCTTGCCATTCGGTGGTTTTGGGATTGAAAACCACGTCCAATGCAAATTTGGATAGACGTGCTTCGATATAACGGGGGGCAGCGGCACCATCTCCTGTCAGTATGTTACCCCAGTTTCCCTGACAGTCTATCAACAGATCCTTTTGGCCTAGCTGTACCAACGCGTCGCCTATGGAAGCATCGCCGTGCGGATGAAACTGCATGGTATGTCCTACAATATTTGCTACTTTGTTATATCGGCCGTCATCCAATCTTTTCATAGAGTGGAGGATACGTCTTTGGACAGGTTTCAAACCGTCATTGATGTGCGGTACGGCACGTTCCAATATTACGTAAGAGGCATAGTCCAAAAACCAGTTCTGATACATTCCACTCAGCTGGTGCTTCACCCCTGTGTTTTTGGTATCGGTAGGTTTATAGTCCGAGTGTCCGTTCTCCGGTGTGGGGATATTTTCTTCGTTTTGTTCCTCTTTATCAATAAAATCGTCGCTCATATATATTTAAATTCCTTAATGTTCTGATGATATGCACGCAAAAATACGACTTTTATTGAAAAAAATCATTTACTTTGCATATTATTTCGCCCTTATTAAAGGTTGAAAACAGGAAAAAACAACAAAAGTGTAAGAATAAACAGATAAGAAAATGGCACAAGAAGATGTTTTTAAGAAATTAGTATCGCACTGTAAAGAGTATGGTTTTGTATTTCCGTCCAGTGATATATATGACGGACTAGGCGCTGTATACGATTACGGTCAGATGGGAGTGGAGTTGAAGAATAATATCAAGCAATATTGGTGGCAGAGTATGGTGCTGCTGCACGAGAACATCGTAGGAATTGATTCTGCTATTTTTATGCATCCTACTATTTGGAAGGCTTCCGGACATGTGGACGCGTTCAATGATCCTCTGATTGACAACCGCGATTCTAAAAAACGTTATCGTGCCGATGTGCTGATTGAAGACCAGCTTGCCAAATATGACGAGAAGATAAACAAAGAAGTGGCCAAGGCTGCCAAGAGATTCGGGGATGCTTTTGATGAGGCTCAGTTTCGTAGCACCAACGGTCGTGTTCTGGAGCATCAGGCCAAGCGTGACGCTTTACATGAACGATTCTCAAAAGCTTTGAACGACAATGATTTGGATGAGCTTCGTCAGATTATCATTGATGAAGAGATTGTTTGTCCTATTTCGGGAACCAAGAACTGGACTGAAGTACGTCAGTTCAATTTGATGTTCTCCACCGAAATGGGTTCTACTGCCGATGGTGCCATGAAGATTTATCTTCGTCCGGAAACAGCGCAGGGTATTTTTGTCAATTACCTGAATGTACAGAAAACCGGCCGTATGAAGATTCCTTTCGGTATCGCTCAGATTGGTAAAGCTTTCCGTAACGAGATTGTAGCCCGCCAATTCATTTTCCGTATGCGTGAGTTTGAACAGATGGAGATGCAATTCTTCGTAAAACCTGGTACTGAGCTGGAGTGGTTCCCCAAATGGAAAGAAATTCGTTTGAAATGGCATAAAGCATTAGGTTTCGGTGATGATCATTACCGTTTCCATGACCACGACAAACTGGCACATTATGCCAACGCAGCTACAGACATCGAATTCCTGATGCCGTTTGGATTCAAGGAAGTGGAAGGTATTCACAGCCGTACGAACTTTGACTTGAGCCAGCACGAGAAGTTCAGTGGCAAGAGTATCAAGTATTTCGATCCGGAATTGAACGAAAGCTATACTCCGTATGTTATTGAAACATCTATCGGTGTGGACCGTATGTTCCTTAGCATTATGAGTGCTGCTTATACAGAAGAAACATTGGAAAGTGGTGAAACTCGTGTCGTGCTGAAATTGCCTGCTGCTCTGGCTCCGGTGAAACTGGCCGTGATGCCGTTGGTGAAGAAAGACGGCCTGCCCGAGAAGGCGCGTGAGATTATGAATGACTTGAAGTTCCATTTCCACTGCCAGTATGATGAGAAAGACAGCATCGGCAAGCGTTACCGTCGTCAGGATGCCATCGGTACTCCATATTGTATCACTGTAGACCACCAGACTTTGGAGGACAATTGCGTAACATTGCGTAATCGTGATACCATGCAGCAGGAGCGTGTGGCTATTTCGGAACTGAACAATATCATTGCCGATAAAGTAAGTATAACAAGTCTGCTGAAGACTTTGCAATAATAAACAGGAATTTATGAATAAAAGTATTCTTTGGCTGATTAGTCTGCTGTTTGTTGCTTCTCTGTCCATTGTTTCATGTAGTGAATCAGATGGAACAGAAGACCCGTATGCAAACTGGGAGGAACGTAATCAGAGATATATTGACTCCATCGCTACAGTGGCGGAAGCTAATCAAGGCAATGAGGTAGGACAATGGAAAATTATCAGATCGTATAAACTTCCTCCTTTGGGATTGAATGAGACAGGAAAGGTGAATGATAATGTTTACTGCAAGATTGTTAAGATTGGTGATGGTACTACAAGTCCGATTGCCACGGATACGGTAGCGGTGAATTATCGTGGTCAGTTTATTAATGGAACAGTCTTTGACCAAAGTTATCAAGGAGAACTTGATCCGGAAACAGCTACTCCAAAGACATTTGTTGCAGGTGGGGTGATTGCCGGATGGAGCACTGCCTTGATGAAAGGATATGGAGGTATGAAAGTAGGAGATCAATGGGAACTTTATATTCCTTATCAATTGGGATATGGAAAGGATGGATATAGTGATATTCCCGGATATTCCACATTGATATTTAATGTAAATTTGGTTGGCATATCCCCGTTGAAAGGTACGAAAAGAAGTGTTGATGATGTATTAGTTGCTGAATAAACAGCTATCATAAAAGATTAAAAGGAGTATTGCAGTTATTGTGATACTCTTTTTTTATGGATGATTTGAGCTATGGCAGTTGAATGAATCGGGTTTTATTTGACGATCTTGTTTTCTTATTTGTGGGACAAACCATTTTTTTGTTTGCTGAAATGTTTTTTGGGGTATGACTAACTGTTTTTCTTCATATGGTTAAGTGCTTTATATGCCCGCTTGCTACGTTCCATTATCTGTAAGGAATGGTTTAAAGGTCGGGGGATAAAAGGCTTATTATATCAAAAAGAAGTCTTGACGGGAACAAGGAGATTGTTTTATTTTATCGGGGACAGAATAAAAAAACTTCGTCCTTTGGGTATCCGAGGTGTTTTTTCTTTCAGCATAATGTTGTGGGGATAGTTTGACGGACGAATAACTGTAATAAACGATATAATCTTTATCTTGGTCAATTCATTAAATCAATGATTGGCGCAAAGATAAAGATTATAAAAAAAATTATTTCACAAATTATTTCACGTTTCCTACTTTGATCAAGTATTCGGCAATCTGAACAGCGTTCAATGCCGCACCTTTCTTAATCTGATCGCCTACGATCCAGAAAGTCAGTCCGTTTTCGTTTGCCAGATCTTTGCGGATGCGGCCCACGTAAACCGGATCTTTACCTGCCAGGAACAAAGGCATCGGATATTCTTTCTTTTCGGGATTATCCATCAATACCAGGCCTTCACCTTTGGCAAAGGCTTCACGGGCTTCTTCGGGAGAAATGGGGCGTTCAGTTTCTACCCAGATACTTTCCGAGTGAGAACGGAGGGCGGGAACACGTACACACATGGCGCTAACCTGAATGTCGGAGTGCATAATTTTGCGTGTTTCGTTGAACATCTTCATTTCTTCTTTGGTATATCCATTGTCGGTAAATACATCAATTTGGGGAATCAAGTTGAATGCCAACTGATAAGCGAATTTCTCTACAGTCACGGGTTCATTAGCCAATACCTGACGATATTGTTCATACAATTCATCCATAGCCGCTGCACCTGCACCGCTGGCAGCTTGATAAGTAGCCACATGCACACGTTTTATGTGTGAAAGATTTTCGATGGCTTTCAGTGCAACTACCATCTGAATAGTTGTACAGTTGGGATTAGCTATCACGTTACGGGGACGATTCAAAGCATCTTCCGGATTCACTTCGGGTACTACCAAAGGCACATCGGCGTCCATACGGTAAGCGCTGGAGTTGTCAATCAGTACGGCACCATGTTTGGTAATGGTTTCACAAAACTCTTTTGTGGTACCTGCGCCGGCTGATGTGAAAGCGATATCTACACCTTTAAAGTCATCGTTGTGCTGAAGGAGTTTCACTTCAATCTGTTTACCGCGGAATGTGTATTTTCGTCCTGCACTGCGTGAAGAACCGAATAACACTAACTCATCCAACGGGAAGTTCCTTTCATCGAGCACACGCAGGAACTCTTGTCCTACAGCTCCGCTCGCACCAACAATTGCTACTTTCATTTTGTTTTTTGTTTTATAAGATAAAATTTAGTAATACTTTAGAACTATCTCTCAGCATGTAAGTATGTTCTGCGTGCAAAATTAGAACATTTTAGAATATAAATCAGTAAAAAAGAAAGTTTTTTCGTAATTTTGTCGATATAATGGTATAAAACTCAAAAAAAGATGGAATTATTCGACCTTAACATACATTTTCCGGTCACAGATCCTACCTGGATATTCTTCCTGGTACTTATTATCATCCTGTTTGCCCCTATGATTTTGGGGCGTTTACGCATTCCGCATATCATCGGTATGATACTTGCCGGGGTAGTGGTAGGCAAGTATGGCTTTAACATTCTGGAACGTGACAGCAGTTTTGAATTGTTTGGAAAGGTCGGACTTTACTACATTATGTTTTTGGCCGGTCTTGAGATGGATATGGACGATTTCAAGAAAAACAGGACAAAAGGATTGATCTTTGGTATGTTTACTTTCCTCATCCCGATGGGGCTGGGCATATGGAGCAGCATGAGTATGCTGGACTATGGATTTTTGACTTCTGTGTTGCTGGCCAGTATGTATGCCAGTCACACCTTGATTGCTTATCCTATTATCAGCCGGTATGGCTTGTCGCGGCAACGGACGGTCAGTATCACTATTGGTGGTACGGCGGTGACTGTGGTGCTAGCTTTGATGGTGCTGGCTGTTATTGGTGGTATGTATAAAGGTGAGGACGTAGGCGGACTGTTTTGGGTGCTGTTGGTTGCCAAGGTAGTTTTGCTGTTCGGACTTATCATATTTTTAATGCCTCGCATCAGCCGATGGTTTTTCCGTACGTATGAGGATGCGGTGATGCAATTTATATTCGTGCTGGCTATGGTGTTCTTGGGCGGAGGCTTGATGGAATTGGTGGGGATGGAAGGTATTTTGGGAGCTTTCCTTGCCGGGTTGGTATTAAATCGTTTTGTTCCTCATGTCTCTCCTTTGATGAACCGGCTGGAGTTTGTGGGTAATGCGCTGTTTATTCCCTATTTCTTGATTGGGGTGGGGATGATTATTGATGTACGTTGCCTTTTTACGGAAGGTGAAGCGCTGAAAGTGGCGGTTGTAATGACCGTAGTGGCGACATTCAGTAAGTGGCTGGCTGCATGGATAACCCAGAAGATATATGGAATGAAGAAGGTGGAGGGCAGCTTGATATTCGGATTAAGTAATGCACAGGCTGCTGCGACCTTGGCCGCTGTGTTGATAGGTCATGGTATTATTATGGAAAATGGAGAGCGGTTGTTGAATGATGATGTTTTGAATGGTACGGTGGTCATGATTTTGTTCACTTGTATTATAAGTTCTGTTGTGACAGAACGTGCCGCACGCAAAATGGTGACTCAGGAAAATCTGATGGAGGGCAGCGAAGGTAAGGAACAGGAACGCATCTTGATTCCGGTAGCTAATCCTGAAACCATAGAAGGGTTGGTAGGCATGGCTTTGATGATGAGGCATCCTAAACAAAAAGAGTCATTGGTGGCACTGAGTGTGATCAATGATAATAATACTTCAGAAACCAAGGAACTGATAGGCAAGCGCAACTTGGAGCGTACGGCGATGATTGCTGCTGCTGCCGATGCGTCTGTAAAGACTGTGTTGCGTTATGATTTGAATATTGCGCAAGGTATTATTCATACGCAGAAAGAATATGCGGTAACGGATATTGTAATAGGTTTGCATCGTAAGACGAATTTGATGGATTCTTTCTTTGGTACAATGACGGAAAACTTGTTGAAGGGTACGAACCGCCAGATTATGATCGCTAAATTATTGATGCCTGTCAATACGTTGCGCCGGATTGTGGTGGCGGTTCCCGATAAGGCGGAATATGAAAAAGGTTTCTTGAAATGGATGACACAGCTCTGCCGTATGGGTAAACAATTGGGATGCCGCGTGCATTTCTTTGCTACAGAAGATACATTGAAGCATTTGCGTGCCCTGACAGAAAAACAGGAGGCGAATACTTTTACGGAGTTTTCTTTATTGGAAGAGTGGGATGATCTGCTTTTATTGACCGGACAGGTGAATTATGACCATCTGTTTGTGGTTGTATCTTCGCGTAAAGGTTCCATCTCTTATCAGACTTCTTTTGAACGTCTGCCGTCACAAATCAGCAAGTACTTTGCCAATAACAGTTTGTTGATTGTGTATCCGGATCAGTTAGGGGACGATCCGCAAGAGATTGTTTCTTTTTCTGACCCTCGCGGACAATCGGAAACACGAGTATATGATAATGTAGGAAAATGGTTCTACAAATGGTTTAAGAAAGGTGATGAACGAAATTAATATAGAGTGGCAGCAACGTACGGAGTTGTTGCTAGGAAAAGATAAGATGAAACGCCTGCGTCACGCTCATGTGCTGGTGGTAGGTTTGGGTGGAGTTGGAGCGTATGCTGCCGAGATGATTTGTCGTGCAGGAGTAGGCCGTATGACAATTGTGGATGCAGACATTGTGCAGCCCAGTAATATTAATCGTCAGCTTTCGGCCCTTTACTCTACTATGGGACGTCCCAAAGCGGAAATTTTGGCGGAACGTTTCCGTGATATTAATCCTGATTTGGAATTGACTGTATTGGTGGAGTATCTGAAAGATGAGCGTATTCCGGAATTGCTGGACAGTGCAAAATTTGATTTTGTGGTGGATGCCATTGATACGGTAGCTCCTAAATGTTACCTTATATATAATGTGCTTCAACGTCGTCTGCCCATTGTGAGTAGTATGGGGGCCGGTGCTAAATGGGATATTACTCAGGTTCGTTTTGCCGATTTATGGGATACTTACCATTGCGGATTAAGCAAAGCCGTGCGGAAGCGTTTGCAGAAAATGGGGATGAAGCGAAAACTTCCGGTTGTATTTAGTACAGAGCAGGCCGATCAGGATGCGGTGATATTGGTAGATGATGAGAAAAATAAGAAATCTACTGCCGGAACCGTGAGTTATATGCCGGCAGTCTTTGGCTGTTATCTGGCGGAGTATGTGATAAGAAGAATTTGATTATGATAGAATTACAGGGAATAACGAAGAGTTTCGGGACATTGCAGGTACTGAAAGGTATTGACTTGATGATAGAAAAAGGAGAGGTGGTAAGTATTGTAGGTCCCAGTGGTGCGGGGAAAACTACATTATTGCAGATCATAGGAACGTTAGATAAGGCGGATACGGGTACTATTTTACTGAATGGTACAGAAGTGAGTTGTTTGAAGGAAAAAGAGTTGTCGGCTTTTCGTAACCGGCAGATTGGCTTTGTGTTTCAGTTCCACCAGTTACTTCCCGAGTTCACGGCTTTAGAGAATGTGATGATTCCTGCGTTGATAGCAGGTACATCTTCTTCCGAAGCTATGCGGAAAGCCAAAGAAACGCTAGCTTTTTTGGGGTTGTCCGAACGTGCTTCGCACAAACCGGCTGAATTGTCGGGAGGGGAGAAGCAACGGGTGGCGGTAGCGCGTGCATTAATAAACAACCCGGCGGTTATCCTTGCGGATGAGCCGTCGGGCAGTCTGGATACCCGCAATAAAGAGGAACTTCATCAGTTGTTCTTTGATTTGCGTGATAAATTAGGCCAAACTTTTGTTATTGTTACTCATGATGAAAATTTGGCTCGTTTGACGGACCGTACTATTCACATGGTAGATGGCAGGATTTCTTTGAAAATTTAATAGAGCAGAGATCAGTTTAATGGTATATGGATGCTGTCATTCTGCTCTTTCCATTGGTCTACTTGGAATCCTCCGGTCCCTCCTTCTTCCAGTAGTACACCGTCCATACTCAGGTTGACTGTTGTTTTTGTTCCGGCACTAAGTTGTGTGGTTAGCTTTTGTTGGTAATGCTTTAAATCTCCGTTTTTCATTTGCACGAAGACTTGGATCATTGGATTTGGCTGGGATGGGAATACAGATACAAATTTATTGCTGAATTCTTTTCGATCTGCGTTAGGGATCAACCCGAAACGTATGGTTTTGACAGTTCCTTCCGGTTGGGCGGAGAAATAATTCAGATTACTATAGATATTGCTGATATAAATCCACATAGAGTCTATGCTTTCGCTGAAAGCGTTACCGTTTGTTTCGGTAGTGATTACTCCTAATGCGGCGGTAGCACGAATGAGATGCGCTTGAAGGTCATCTTGACCGATATTGATCTCTTGTGTGCCGAATACTAAATCGTGTACAGGATAGTAAACAGTATCTACGGGGACTTTTCGTAATCCTAATGAAGTGTCGAGTAATTTTTCTCCTAAAATTAGGGTAGGGTCGCTCAGTGCGGCGTCTGTAGTATTGAAAAAGGTGGGATATCCCCAATAAATGATATTATAGGTGCCTGCGGGCAGTCTTAGAGGGGAATTTTTAGATTTTCCTATTCCGTTTTCTATGGAATAATATGCGGGGACAGGGGTCTGATTTCCGGTTGATGTGTAATTTCCTACATAAATACTGCCATCAGGCCGGCAAGGTAATACTTCCAAAGGACCGTTATAAAGATCGGTCGTATTTTGTTGAATGGTGGCATATAAGGCGGGAGTCACCATCTCTTCAGGTTTGGGATTGCTTCTGTCATAATCCTCATCTTTACCGCACGAAGCTAGCAGTGCCAGTAAAGGTAAAAATAAAAACTTTCTCATGTACATCTTTAGTTTAGGTTTGAATACTCCCTATAACAAGATATGGATGAGAAAGTTTGAATGGTGTAGAAGAAAGTTATGCTTATACTTTCTCGGGAAAACTGGCTTTCAGGATTTCAAATGCCTGGGCATAATCTTTTTCGAAGACTAGAACCTTTATTTCCATTCCCGGAATATAAGCCAAAACTTGGGCTGTATACTCTCCCTGCAACATGGATTCTATACCTTCATTTTTTAGAAGATCCTGTAACATGTGTGCTCGGACATCACTTTTGAAAGAAGTAAGAATAACTGTTTTCATACTCGTTCCTCCTGTATCAGTTGTTTCTTTTTTCGATTTACAGTTTTGCAGAATCCGGCGTGCCACTTCTCCAGTTACATCACCGTCCTCTCCGTATGCTGCGCCTCTCTCATTGAACCGGCGTACTATTTCTTCGATGGTATCATCGCCTATTCCTGCTTCATCCAAACGGGTCTTAAGTCCTAAATTTCTAAAGAATTCTTCAGTCTTTTCTATGGTTAGCGATACTCGTACACTGGGAACTCCTGAAGTAACCCCCCAGATACGTTCGCCATATTGTAGTATTTTGTCACGCTTTTTGTCGGCGAGTGTCCGTAGAGTTCCGGGAAATACGATAGCCAGTGTCTGGCCGTGTGTCATGCCATGTAATGCAGTCAGCTCATGCCCTATCATGTGGGTGGCCCAGTCTTCGGATACTCCCATAGCAATGAAACCGTTCAAAGCCATAGTGGCGGACATCATAAATTCACTCATCAAGTGATAATCCTGTTTGTTTTCTTTGATTTGCGGAGCGATTTGTACCAATGTACGAAGGATGCTTTCGCTCCAGCGGTCCATTAGATAAGATTCGTTTGTTTTGGTCATGTATTGTTCCATGACGTGTACAAAAGTGTCTGCCAGTCCGCAAGCTATCTGATAGTCGGGCAATGAGAAAGTTACTGTCGGATCTAGGATAGAAAATACAGGATGAGAGGAGAAAAATGGATATTTTTCATGAGTTTCACGGCATGAAATTACAGCTCCGTTATTCATTTCTGAACCTGTGGCGGGAATAGTTAGCACAGTTCCTAAAGGAATAGTATTTTGTGCACTGCCTTTTTTAACTAGTTCCCAGGCATCTCCGTCGTAGGGAATACCAGCGGAAATCAACTTGGTACCGTCTATAACTGAGCCGCCACCTACTGCCAGCAGGAAGTCGATGTTTTTTTCTTTGCCTGATTCTATAGCTTTTTTCAGGGTAGATATATCAGGATTTGATTCTATTCCCCAAAACTCCGTGTAATCACGTCCTTCAAGGGCTTGGATTACTTGTTCATAGACTCCATTTGTTTTTACACTGCCACCTCCGAAAGTGATCATGATTCTCTTGTTGGCCGGTATCTGTTGGGACAATTGGGCAATCATGCCTTTGCCAAAGATGAGGCGTGTAGGATTGTAAAAGATAAAATTATCCATAACTAATTGGGGTTTTCTTTGTTAATAGCGAGTAAAGATAGTGCTTTTTATTTATCTTTGAGAAAAAATTTAGCTAATGAACGTAAAACTGGGAAAATACAACCAGCTGGAGGTTGTAAAAGAAGTAGACTTTGGTGTCTATTTAGATGGAGGCGATGACGGAGAGATTTTATTGCCTACGCGTTATGTGCCCGAAGGCTGTAAGCCTGGCGATGTGCTGAATGTCTTTCTTTACCTCGACAATGAGGAAAGGTTGATAGCTACCACTTTACAGCCATTGGTGCAGGTGGACGAGTTTGCCTGTTTGGAAGTGGCATGGGTTAATGAGTTTGGTGCGTTTTTGAATTGGGGATTAATGAAAGACCTTTTTGTACCTTTCCGTGAACAAAAGATGAAAATGCAGAAAGGGAGAAAGTATATAATACACGCACATATAGACGAAGATAGTTACCGCATTATGGCATCTGCTAAAGTGGAGCATTATCTTTCTAAAGAACATCCCGATTATCGGCTGGGGCAGGAAGTGGATATCCTGATATGGCAGAAAACAGATTTGGGATTTAAAGCTATTGTGGAAAATAAGTTCAGTGGTTTGCTTTACGATAATGAGATTTTCCAACTTTTAGAAGCCGGTATGCGGCTGAAGGCTTATGTAAAGCAGGTGCGTGAGGATGGCAAGATAGATTTGGTTCTGCAAAAGTTAGGCGCAAAGAAGGTGGATGATTTTTCAGAAGTGTTATTACAATATATTAAAGATCATGAAGGTTTCACTCCATTGAATGATAAAAGTGCTGCAGAGGATATCTATGATGCTTTTGGTGTCAGTAAAAAAACTTTCAAAAAAGCGGTGGGGGATTTATATAAAAAACGTCTGGTTGTTTTAGAAGCTGAGGGGATACGCCTTACTTAGTGGAGCTTTTCCCTACCAGATATAGGAAAAGCCCTATGAATTTATGGGGAAAATCAATTGTGGGGGAAAGTGATTTCCCCTATTTTTGTGCCATAGAACTAACAAACTAAAAACGTAACAGCTATGAAAAGATGGACTACATTACTGATAGTGATTTGTATGCTAGGTATAACTATTCCCGCAATGGGGGCCATGAGTATCAGCAAAATGAGACAGAACACTCGTTTTCTTACCGACCGTATGGCATACGAACTGAAACTCACTCCGCAGCAATACAATGATGTATATGAGGTGAATTATGATTTTATCAATAATGTCCGTTATCTGATGGATGATGTGGTAAGAGGCTATGATTATGCGTTGGAACGTTATTATGATTTTTTGGATGTGCGTAATGATGATCTTCGTTGGATACTTTCCAGTGCGCAATATCGTCGTTTTATGAGGGCTGAGCATTTCTACCGTCCCATTTATGCGCATGAGAACAAATGGCAGTTCCGTATCTATCTGGTATATAATAATGTGAATTTTTTCTACTATGGCAAACCGCATCACTATGCTAGTTATTGCGGAGGGCATTATCGTACTCATTTCAATAATGTCAGTTATTATAAGATCCATTATCGTGACCATTATCGCCATGATGTGTACGACGGACATTATCGTATCCGCCATGATAGAATGACGTATGATATGCACCGTCGTCGTGATTTTAATATAGTTGTTCGTCCTCCTCAAAAGGATCATCATCGCCCAGCCACTCCTCCTCAGGTTAGTCCAAAAAGACCTCAAATCCGTCCTGACAGGCCGTCGGGTGATCATCATCGTCCGTCTGTTCCACAGGCAAGGCCGGACAGACCGAAGAAGGATCATAATAACAAGCATGATGGGCGCCCTTCACGACGTGGACAGAACTCACAGGTTGATAAGGACCGTCATGAAAATAGGCGTATTACTCCATCCGGCAGGGATGTGAGAAGAGGAAATGGTAAGAAAGAGAAAGATTCGGAACGTTCAGGAGGAAGCAATAAAAGTAATTCTAAGGAGAGAACTGTAGTGCGTATGCGTACGGTATAGTATGATTTGAAAAACGACGAAAATTGACGTAAATAAGAGTTGGAGATACAATGAATTGTCCGGATTGTAAAGATCATTTTTATGATGATTCACCACAGGTCAACGCAGAATTTGATTATGAATGGACTGTGAAAATCTGTGGTGAATCTTAAGAAATTATTCTAAAGTAAGAGGAACTCCTTTGTAGAAATCCAGAATTTTGGTACGGAACAGATAATCATATTTTGCTTGAAGCATATCCGAAACGGCTTTCATCCAATTGGTACGAGCCTCATTGTATTCAGTAGCGTTGGCTTTACCATTGGCATATTTTTCGCTCATCAGACGGAAGGAAGCCTCAGAAGCATCCGTAGCTGTATTACTGCTTTTATATTTGCTTTCGGCAGCTACTGCATTATAGTATGCTTGCTGTATTTCTTTGAAAAGAGCCTTTTTGCTTTCTTCCAACTTCCATGATAAAGCAGTGCGCTGGATGCGTGCGTTCTTTACTTTATTTCGTGTGTCAAAACGGTTGAATAACGGAATGCTGAGTGAGAATTGCAGGTATTTATTAAAATTTTGATGCCACTGACTGCTGAATGAAGCATTTTCTACTCCTGAAATATTATAGTAGTTTGTTCCTATACCTGCACCGAAGTTTAATTGCGGATACCAGGAACTTTGGGCAATACGGATACTTTTGGCTGCACCTTCCAGACGAAATTGGGCTGCTTTAATACTTGGTTTGTTCAGAACAGCTTGTGCATAGATATCTTCGGGAAGTGAAAGCAGAGTGAAATTATCCTCTACACGGGGAGATACTACTCCAAATCCGTCAGGAGTCGGAAGTTCCAACAGTTGGCTCAGTTCTAACAAAGCTAACTGATAGTTATTGTCAGCCTGTACTGCTGACATTTCGTCTTGGGCGACACGTGTGCGGGCTTCGTAGACTTCGGCTTCAGATGCTTTCCCATTTTTGAAATAAGCTTCTTTCAATTCCAGCTGTTCCCGGCTTAACTCTACTTGGTTGTGAGCTACTTTTGCTAATTCTTCATTAAAAAGAATTTGTAGATAGGCAGAGGTGACAGAAATGCTGATATCTTCTTTGGCCTTGTTCAAGTCCTCTATAGCTGCTTTCAGGTTTAGTTTGCTGAGAGCGATGTTGTTCGGTATTCGCAATCCTGTAAATAAAGGGATGCTGGTACTGAGTGAGAAGTTGGTATTTTTGGTATTACGGTCGCCATACGTATTGTCTGCCTGTAAGGCACGGCCGAAGTTAAATGACTGTCCCACATTACCGTTCAGATTAGGCAGACGGCTGTATTTAGCAGTATTCAAATCCACTGCATTTTGATCTCTTGCTGCTTCCTGTTGCTTGATGCTCAGGTTGTGTTCTATAGCATAATCAATGCATTTACGTAAATCCCATTTTTCTTGGGAAACGGCCGGTAATGCAGTCAGGGTGGCCAAGGCTATAATGATTTGTTTCTTCATAATGATATTCTGTTATTTCTTTTCTGCTCCGCGTACTTTTTCATTGACATTCAGACCGTTCTTTATTTCAATCTGGATACCGTCACTCATACCTGTAATAACGGCACGACGGCTGAATTTTTGTGAAGGTACACTATCAGTCAATACATATACAAAAGTAGAGTCGTTTTTAAACTCAACAGTACTTTCGGGTACTGCCAGTACCTTGCTGGCACGTGCCAGAACGATTTCCGCATTTGCGCTATATCCGGAACGGATGGTAATACTGTCGGGGACTGTGATGGCTGCTTTGATCTCAAATTGGTTAGCACCATTTTCTTCTACACCTTTGGGGGATATATATTCTAGTTGTGCATCAAATTCCATGTTTTGTAAGGCTCCTAAAGTTATTTTTACCGGCATGCCTTCGTGTATGCGTCCTACTTCCGTTTCATCAATATTGCCGCGGAAAATCAGATCATTCATGTTAGCTACGGTGGCGATAGTGGTTCCGTCATTGAATGTGTTGCTCATTATGACGGAGTTACCGGCTTTTACGGGCACATCTAAAATCAATCCGTCAATAGTAGATCGGATAAGGGTACTACTGAATGAAGCTTTGTTTTTAGTGATACCTTCTTTGACTATTTCCAGATTGTCTTTGGCTGTTTGTAATTCTTCACGTGCTTGTTTTACAGCTACTTCACTCTTTTCGTATTCTTCACTGCTGATAAGTTTGCTTTCGAACAGTTTTTTCATGCGGGCAAAGTCCGTTTCCCCTTGTCTGGCATTGATTTCTGCCAGCCTTACACGGCTTTCTGCTGAGTTTAGTTGTCCCAGTTCGGGGATCACCTTTACTTTGGCAATCACTTCTCCTTTCTTTATTTTTTGTCCGGCTTCCTTATATACCTCGTCAATGATACCTGAAATCTGTGGCTTAATCAGAATCTCGTCACGTGGTTCTATTTTTCCAGTAGCTACAGTGGTCTTTTTCAGATCGGTGATTTCTGCGTTTAATATAGTATACACGCTGGCTTTGGGTTGTGATTTTTGATAGAGAAATACAAATGTTCCGATGAATATCAGTGCAACGATGACTAATAGTGCAATTTTTACATACTTTTTCATATCTGTTTGTTTTATTATTTTTTTATTCTTGTTGGTTCTTGCATGGAAACTTTATCCGTTACGTCGGATGGTTTTATTCGTCTCTTATAGCCTCAATTGGTTTGATGGCCATAGCGCGATAGGCCGGTGCTAATCCGGCCAGCATACCTAAGACCATCAATAAAATGCAAGCCCCGACGGCCATCCAGAAGCTGATTTGAAAATGAGCCTCTGTACCCGAAGCTGCCGTTCCTACTTCTAATCCTTGTAAGATCAAGACTCCGAAACTAATCCCCATTAACCCTGCCAAAGTTGTCAATACCATGCTTTCAGAAAGAATTTGGTTTAGAATATCTTTAGGGCGTGCGCCAATGGCTCGGCGGATGCCGATTTCGGTTGTACGTTCTTTCACGGTAACCATCATAATATTGCTTACTCCGATAGCTCCTGCCAGTAATGTTCCCAAACCTACCATCCATGCCAAAATTTTGATGCCTGTGAACAGATTGTCAATCATGCTGAACATTGCTTCTGCATTGACCATGATCACCGCTTGTTTGTCGTCCGGGTGGATATAGTGCGCTTTCTTGATTACTTGTTCTATTTTGTCGGCTATACTGGTAACAGTTACTCCCGGTTTTACGGTAATACAGACTAAATCAATGCGCTTTCCAAAGTTGTATGCTTTTTGCATGGTAGTAAATGGAAGAGTTACACTATCCTCTGTTCCGGCATTGATATTCATGTTACTGGTTGATAAGCTAACACCTACAATCTGATAATAAATACCATCCACACGCAAATATTGTCCGCATGGGTTTCCTCCTTGGGGAAACAGTTCGTCGTATACACGTTTTCCTATGGTACAGACTTTCCGGTTTTCCAGTATGTCTACGTCATTGATAAAGCGCCCCATTGTAATATTTTGAGCTTCTATCTTTTCATAATCAGGCTGCAATCCTCTGACGGCACAGGAGCTTTTCTTGTCTCCGAAAATAGCAGTAGAGCCCCATCGGCTGATATTGGGAGTGATAACTTCTACTTCCGGTACGGCTTGGCGGATACGTTCCACATCGTTAAATTCCATATCCCAATAACGTCCTTTTCTAAATCCTTTATAGGCTTCACTGGTTTTATTACTTCCGAAAAAAACGGAATTGGTGGCGAATCCTTTAAAGTTGGCCGACATCATATCTTGTAGTCCTTGGCCACCCCCCATAAGGGCCACCAGCATGAATATGCCCCAAAAAACACCAAAAGCGGTCAATAGGCTACGTGTCTTGTTTCTGGTAATGGTGATGAATATTTCTTCCCACCTGTCTAAATCTATTCTCATAATTTTAATCTGCTCTAAGTGCTTCGATTGGTCGGATCATGACGGCCTTACGAGCAGGAAAGAAGCCTGCCAGTGTACCGGCTATCACCAATGTCATGGTTGCTTGTATGGCTATACTGATATCTACTGTGGGATTGAGGAAAACTGTTTCGGTGAAAACGCCTGCGTCTACAGTTTGGTTTCCTGCCACTGTATTCATGTATTCTGTGGCAGCGATACCTGCCACCATTCCTATATACCCGAAAAAGGTGGTAATTGTTACGCTTTCGGCTATAATTAGCCATAAGATAGATATAGGTTTGGCACCTAACGCTTTGCGGATACCAAATTCACGGGTCCGTTCTTTTACTGTGATCAGCATGATATTACTTACACCTACGATGCCACTCAGCAAAGTGAATATGCCTATTACCCAAATGGCTATAGTCAGAATGCGCATACCTTTTTCTTGTTGCAGGAATTGAGTGAAACGGTTCCACATCCAGATAGCGCCTTTGTCATCAGCTGTAAACCGGTGGTGTATGCCGATAGCTTTGCGGTACTCCTTTTCAAAGATTTCATTTTTTTCTTCTGTATCGAGTCCTCGTGTCATAAATATCAAATTGTTCAGCTTGTCACCTTTATTATATATGAGTTGTAAGGTGGTGAATGGGATGAAGGCATTAGGTTGGAAACTTCCCTTGTCGGTAAATAGGCCTACTACTTGATATACTACTCCATTGGCGTTGACAAATTTTCCGATAGCTTTGTCTGCGTCTTTTTTAAAGAGCATTTCTGCGGTTTTTGTATGAAGAATGATTACTTTTCGCCGTTGACGGATATCAATGTCATTGATAAATCGCCCCCCTGCAGGTTTTACTCTTTCTACATCTTTATGATTAGGGTATACTCCTTCCAGTGTGGTGGATACATAGTCTTGCCCGTATGTTAAAGTCACATTACTCTGACGTACGGTAGCTCCTACACTGATGACATTTTGGAGGAAATCGGTTTCGGTTATCCGATAGTCTTTATTGTCCAGTTCAATGCGGCGTCCTTCTTTTAATCCATCGTATGCTTTGGAAGTCCAGCCTGGAAATACTTTGATGGAATTCATAGCCATATCTGCAGATGAGCTTTCGAAAGCATGGATTAGTCCGTTGCCTGCCCCCAGCAGTACGATCAACATGAAGATACCCCAAGCTACGGCAAAGCCGGTGAGGAACGTGCGTAATTTATTGCGCTTTATTGTTCCGAATATTTCTTGAATAAGATCAATCATGTGTGTCAGTTATTTCATGAATCCGTTCTTGCCGAAAGGAGAGGCATTATGGTCTATGTTTTCTTCAATTCGTTCAATCAGTCCGTCCTTAATATGGATGATTTTGTCCGTTTGGTTTGCTACTCCACTTTCATGAGTGACGACAACGATTGTCAGTCCCTCGTTTTTATGCAGTTCTTTCAGAATATTCATCACTTCCACGGATGTTTTGCTGTCCAGGGCTCCGGTAGGTTCATCGGCGAGGATGATTTGCGGTTTGGATATCAAGGCACGTGCTATGGCTACACGTTGTTTTTGTCCGCCGGACAATTCATTGGGCATATGATGCGCCCATTCTTTAAGACCTAGTTTGTCAAGGTATTCTAATGCCATTTGATTCCTTTTTTTTCGGCTCACTCCTTGATAGAAGAGGGGAAGAGCTACATTTTCTACCGCATTTTTAAAAGAAATCAGGTTGAAAGACTGAAAGATAAATCCTATCATCCGGTTTCTGTATTCGGCAGAGCGGGTTTCACTCAGATTCTTGATTAATACATCGTTCAAATAATATTCTCCCGAATCGTAATTGTCCAAGATGCCTAAAATATTCAATAAAGTGGACTTTCCGGAACCCGAAGCTCCCATAATAGAAACAAACTCACCTCGTTCTATGTCGAGGTTGATACCTTTCAAAACATGTAGCGGAGCTCCGTTATGATAGGTTTTGTTGATATTCTCTAAATGTATCATTACCGATGAATTTAACTTGTGTTTGTCTGGTTAGACGTGCCGAAGATACAAAAAGTTGCAATGCTATATGAAATAATTGAAAAAAAATTTGCTCTCTTTTTTCGCATTGTGTACATTTGCTCAAAATAACTAACCCTAAATAATAATATATCATGGTAACAGGCATGGAAAAACCCTACGTAGTAGGTATGGACATTGGCGGAACTAATACAGTTTTTGGCATTGTAGATTCGCGTGGTAACGTATTGGCTACCGATTCAGTTAAGACACAATCATTTTCTAAAATAGAGGATTATGTAGAGGCGGTCAGTTCAAAGTTGCGTCCGTTGATTGAATCGTTCGGTGGCGTAGAAAAAATTAAAGGTATGGGGGTAGGTGCTCCTAATGGAAACTACTATAACGGTACCATTGAATTTGCTCCAAATCTTCCTTGGAAAGGGGTGATTCCCTTGGCTGCTTTGTTTGAAGAAGCAATAGGTGTTCCTACTGCTTTGACAAATGATGCTAATGCTGCCGCCATCGGCGAAATGACTTATGGTGCGGCTCGTGGCATGAAAGACTTTATTATGATTACTCTTGGAACCGGTGTTGGTAGTGGTATTGTAATAAATGGACAACTGGTTTACGGACACGATGGTTTTGCCGGAGAATTGGGACATGTGATAGTTCGTCGTGACGGACGTCAGTGTGGTTGTGGTCGTAAGGGCTGTTTGGAAACTTATTGTTCGGCTACAGGTGTGGCACGCACGGCACGTGAATTTCTAGTTGCCCGTCCCGAACCTAGTTTGTTAAGAGACATCCCGGCTGAAGATATTGTATCTAAAGATGTTTTTGACGCGGCTGTAAGAGGGGATAAATTAGCACAAGATATCTTTGAATATACAGGACGTATTTTGGGTGAGGCTTTGGCGGATTTCATTGCTTTCTCCAGTCCGGAAGCGATTATTCTGTTTGGTGGATTAGCAAAATCCGGTGATTATATCATGAAGCCGATTCGTAAAGCTATAGATGATAATATCTTGAAAATTTACGAAGGTAAGACTAAATTGTTGATTTCTGAATTGAAGGATGCTGATGCCGCCGTGTTGGGAGCTAGTGCATTAGGTTGGGAAGTAAGAGAATAATGGAAAACAAAAAGCAAGGATATAAAGTTCGGAAATATCAGGGACCGGTAAAACGTTATTGCCAGATGTTGAATCTGAAAAACGATGCGGCCTTGATAGCCGAGTATAGAAAGCGCCATTCGGAAGGCAAGGTTTGGCCGGAAACATTGGCAGCTATTCGTGAAGTCGGTATTTTGGAAATGGAAATTTATATCCTGGGGACTAATTTGTTTATGATAGTGGAAACTCCTCTCGATTTTGATTGGGATACGGCCATGGCCAGAATGGCTACGTTGCCTCGCCAGGCAGAATGGGAAGAGTATATGTCTGTCTTTCAACAGGCAGAGCCGGGAGCGTCTTCGGCTGAAAAATGGCAGTTGATGGATAGAATGTTTTATCTATATGAATAACTTTCATTCTAGATAATAATAAGAAAAGGATATGATTTTTATCATATCCTTTTCTTATATTATAAAATTATAAACTTGTGTTCTTTATGGTAAAGCTCATCAGGCATTCGCCTGTTGGCTCATTAATTTCTGAAGCTTGTATTGCAAAGATTGGCAAGCAGCTCCTTTTCTCATTGCTTTGTATCTTCTTAACTGATACTGCAACATCTCGATTGTGTCATTTGTTCTTTTCATAATTACATCTTTTTTATGTTCTCCCGTTTGGAGAACTGGTTATTCCTAAAAACCTTTTGTTTTCTCTTTTACTACTGCAAAGATAACACCAAAATTCCTATTTATGTTTTAAAACATAGTGTTAACCTGCTTTATTTAACTTTTAATGTGTATTTTATCTTATTGTTTAGTATACGTTAAGAAATATAGCTGTAAAAATGTCACTTATAATCTGACAGGGAAATGTTCATTAACACAAGTGGTGGATCTCCTTAAATCATGTTAGAGAACATAATTTTCTTTTTGTTGAATTTGCAAATTTCAATAATGTTCGTACCTTTGCATTGTGTTTTTCATAGTATTAGATTTAAGGTTAACAAAGGTTGGAGCAAGGCGTTGCTCCTTTTTTTATGTCTATATCTCTGCATAAAAGTTTCCTTTTTACAAATTGTTTTGTTACATTCGCACCATACTATTGATATTAAACTACTATTATGAAACACTTATTTATCACAATTCTACTCTTATTACCATTGTGCCGCATGCTGGCACAGGAGAGAGAATACGTAATTGTTGTTCATGGAGGTGCCGGTGCTATGGAAAACCTTGAGGACGATAAGGAGAAATCAACCTTGTATTATGCGGCTTTAGATTCAGCTTTGAGTATCGGAAATGCTATATTGGATGCTGGTGGTGAAGGACCTGAAGCGGTAATGGCAGTTGTTAACTATTTTGAGAATAACCCCTTGTTTAATGCTGGTAAAGGGGCTACTTGTACCAGTACCGGTACTTTTGAACTGGATGCTTCTATTATGGAAGGTAAGGATTTGACAGCAGGAGCTGTCGCCGGGTTGAAAACGGTGAAGAATCCGATTAATGCAGCCTATGCGGTAAAAAATAAAACACCTCATGTGATGCTGGCAGGTGAGGGGGCCGACCGGTTTGCAAAGTCACAAGGGCTGGAAATTGTAGATAATATGTATTTTGCTACTCCTAAGACATTGAAGTGGATAGAGGATTTGAAAAAGGAGAGCAAGAAGAATGGAACTGTGGGCTGTGTGGTACTGGACAAGCAAGGTAACCTGACAGCGGGAACAAGTACCGGTGGTATGTTCAAGAAGCAATGGGGCCGTGTGGGAGATTCTCCGGTGATTGGCGCAGGTACTTATGCGGATAATGAAGGTTGCGCTGTGTCATGCACCGGGCATGGGGAGTATTTTATCCGTCATGTTGTAGCTTATAATCTTTCTACTCGTGTGAAGTTGCTGCACCAGCCTGTTGGGGAGGCTGCCGATTATATTATCCATCAGGAACTGAATACCAAGGAGGGGAATGGTGGATTGATTGCAGTGGACAAGAAAGGTAATTTTGCCATGCCGTTTAATAGTGGAGGCATGTTCCGTGGCTACTTGTATAAGGAAAAAGGAACAGGCAAAATTTCTAAAGCAGTGGGCATAGGGAAGAAGATGAAAACTTTATAATTTTAGTTCCTGTTTGAATTTTCCTCCCACCTGCAACAGAGTTTTGCAAAACTGCTACCCACTACTACCACCCTCTTTCGTAAACACCCATGAACAGGGCGTTTCAAAGGTGGTGGTAGTAGCATGAAAAAACATCTGCTACCACCACTTTTTATCTGTTATCACTTCCCTTTCCTCTGATAGTTTGAGAATTCCTGTCACATTTTGTCTTAGCTTCGTTACCCCTTGGAATAGACAAAACCGTTTGAAAGCTATAGGTTGTATGTAACGATACGGACAGTTGGTATGCTTATCGGGAACCGGTACGGATGATATCTTGACTATTCACTGACGGAGAAGTTTTGGAGCAGTAGAATTTTAGCGGGGCTTTCATCCGTAAGAAAAAGGCATCCGCAAAAGACTTTGGCATCAGATTCGTCCTTAAAGGATCTCATCCGTATCCCTAACCCTTTCCTGACGTATGGTTAAGGCTTTTCTACCTGTTTGTCTTATCTCCGCAAGCCTTTGGAGTTAACTCCATAACCTTGGGAGATAACTCCAAAGCTTATGGAGATAACTCCAAAGGCTATGGAGATAGAACATATCCGTATAAAAAGGCTTAACCTGAAGAAAGAAAAGGCTTATGCTATAGGGTAGGGAGTGATATACATTCAATTGAGGCTTGACTACTCCTACAGCCATGATGTTTGAAGCGATGCTGGATATCCTGCCGGTTCGCTGATGCGGCTGTAACCGGAATATAATATGCAGCAGGCTGGTAATGATCAGACGCTTAGGAACGTTTGGATACTATCCGTAAATAGGCCGCTTTGCTATAAAATGCTGTCTCGCTGCGGCTTGATCGGTTGCAGGTGCACTCACTGAGCATGAGGTAAAAAACATTGGCGGAATTAATTCAGTCTTTCAAATACAGTCTGGATTAACTCCGCCAATAGGCTACCACTATCGGATATCTTATTTATAAGTAACCGGTATCAACCTTACACTACCATTCAATCCCGATGGCAATGGCTGCCAATCAGTATAAGGTACCGGTTTGTATTGCAGATTTACCACATTGATTTCATTGAAGATACGCCATTTCTCACCCCGACGATCCATATCCGCAATGCGGTTGGCAGGCAGATTGGTCACTTCTATTTCTATCTTGTTATCTCCCGGTTTCAGCCATTTGCCTACTTTCAACTGAAAAGGTACGGCCCATGCTGTTCCGGCATCTTGTCCGTTGATGCGCACACGGGCACTTTCCCGCACATCACCCAAATCCAGTATCCAGTCATCGGCGGGAATATGGGGAACAGTGATGATATTAGTATATACTCCCGTCGCCATGGTAATCGGAGCGTTGGGGTGAGCAATTTCAGTCCACGAAGACGGAGTATCGATATCAAATGTACCTTCTATCTGGGGAGTACTTTTGGCAAAATGAAGTTTCCAGCCGTGATCAAGGCTGAGGCTGACAGGTTGTTCTTGAACGTATTTCCATTCGGCAACGTCTGTCAGGGCATGGTTGAAAGTTTGCAGGATGACACTTTCGCCGGAATGTAGCTGGAGGCGTACTTGGGTTTTGCCTTCTTGCTTGCGGGTTTGTGCTTTCCCTTTTTCTCCCGTCATCGGATTGAACAGCATGACACTTTCTGCGGGAACGGCTAAGGTTATCCAGTCGTTCACTCCTTTTTCCTGCAATGAGGAGATGAAATAATGATGTCCATCGGCATGGGAGCGGCGGATACATTGTAAGCCATATCGCGTTTTCATCTCTTCGGGAATAACACCGCTTTTTTCCAAGGCAGATTGATAGTTGTTTCCTGTAATGATGATTCCTTTCTGATAAGGAGTTGCCACCGTTTTATCGAAAGAAGAAACTTCCGGAAGTTGCTTTTGTAATTGTGCAAAGCTTTTCCGGCGTGCTTCCAGTTTTCCATAACCGGGTACATCCTGCGGATAGTTTTCGGTAAAGATGATAGTAGCTCCGGCTTGTGCCAGCTTTAGTAAATGGTCGAGTACCTCGGACGGCATTAATTTTACAGCAGGAATGATGATGGCTTTATAGGAAGTTCCTCCTTTGGTCAGTAATTTGCCATTTACGCAACGGGTACTTTTCACAAAGTTGTCAGAGATATAATCCATGTCATAGCCGCAATTGCTGATGGTATGAACGGTCTCTATAAACTTGGGAGCACGTTTTGCCATATCATGGAT
This sequence comes from Phocaeicola sp. RTP21198st1_B8_RTP21198_201120, assembly GCF_040929485.1. Taxonomy (NCBI): domain Bacteria; kingdom Pseudomonadati; phylum Bacteroidota; class Bacteroidia; order Bacteroidales; family Bacteroidaceae; genus Phocaeicola; species Phocaeicola sp. RTP21198st1_B8_RTP21198_201120. The sequence continues at coordinate 41,527 of NZ_JBCOCI010000027.1, forward strand.
GCTGAACAGCAAAAGACGGCCCGGCTGTTCCTGCCACATATCATATACAGGCAGATAAACAAGAAAATCATTGTCCGGTTTCCCCATTTGCAGGAAAGACTGGCAACGGGTGATATATTCAAAGAAAGCAGGAGCATCCTGCCAAATGTTATTGGTAGGAGACATATCAATAGAGGCATAAAACTTCCATCCCGGCCATTTGGCTTCTTTAGGACTGTAGGGGGTTCCATGGAAAAACATGTGGTTTACACCTGATACGAACATCAAATCCATATCCGGTTTGCACTGGGAAAGTGAGGTACGGAAATGTTCTGTCAGCCAGGTGAATGTTTCTGAAGACGTGTAGGGCTTTCCGGCGATATGGGCAGCGGAAGAAGCATACTTCAGCATGGAAAGGTCGGAGTCATTCTTACGGGTCAGGGAATCTTGGCGCAATCCTTTAATATGGAATTGCGACAGGCCGAATCCTTCGCATTCGGGAATATCCACAGAGGCATAGGTATCTATCAGATTGGCAGGGGAACCATGTGCTTGGTTACGGGTGATGCTGCCATGACCGTGTGCCCAGTTAGTCCATTGGGTACTGAAATTCTCAATCAATAAATCGGAGATTGTTTCGCGATAGTCACTGACTATGCGGGCGGTGGTTTCATTACGATCCTGAGCTATAAATTCAGGGAAGTGTTCTTCCAGTTTATAGCCACGACGACGGGCGAATTGTTCCAGGAAATCAGGAGTCCAGTCAGCACCATATACTTCGTAAGAGTCATTGAAAAAAGTATGTGGAAAATTGGTCTCGTTTTCTTTAAAAGCTTTGTCAAAGTTGGTAAAATAACGTTTTACGGCTCCTTTATCCAAGTGGTTCATCACATAGCCTTCTCCACCGGGAGCGGCACGTTTCACTTTTTGGAATGTTTTACCTATATATAAGGTAATAATATGCCAATGACCTGCCGGAGCTTTCCATTGTAATTGTCCGTTCTTCGCTTTGGAAGTGAGATTAAGACATTGCTTATTGTCCGCATTATAGGCCATAACCCGGCTTAAAGTGGCTACAGGGCGTTGTTTTTCTTCTTCTACTTTCAAATCTAGCGTAATTTCTTTTCCACCCTCTACTTGATAAGATTGAAAAATAGCTTTGGTAGCAGCATCTGTCATACTCACGTGAGGACCGCCGAAGGGCCATCCGGTACCGGTGTTCATATCTACTTCAATACCGATGCGTTTTCCTTCAGTTTCAGTATGTTGCAACATATTCATCCATTGCGGGCTGAGGAAAGGGAGGTTATTCTTATCGTTGCCTTGAACACCATAAATAGGAGTGATTTCAACACCTCCCAGTCCGGCTTTGGCATATTCCTCCAGATTGTAGGTCAGATTGGTTGCATCGACAGCACTTCCCAGCCACCACCAGCGGGTAGCCGGACGGGTTTCGGGGTGTACTGCCGGCCATTCTTGTGCATAAAGGCTGCTTCCGGTCAGTAATAGGCTGAACAATAAATATTTTCTCTTCATTCTATTTGTTTTTTATAAGTTTGCTGCATTGAATTCTTTTCCATCCACTGTGATGTTCCTGTATCTGATATCATTGGCATCCTCTGTGACAAACAAGGGACGTCCGTCCGCTTTCTCGTAATGGAAATTTACATTGTCCAAGGTGATGTTGCGTGCATGGCGGATGTAGAAACCTTTGGCGGGAATCGTTCCGAACATCCACGGTTCAGGATATACTTTCTCTTGTTCGGGAGGAGTCAGAAGTCCGTCGGCTTCTGTATATCCTCCTTGGTGATAGATATGAATATCGCTCAGTGTCACATTTTCAATAAGGGCTCCCGGTATTCCGCTGATAATGGAAGAGTAGCGCGAGTCGGCATTAAATACATTGACGTGGCTGATGAGGATGCGTTTCATTGTGCCCACGGGCGTTCCTTGCGGGCTGCGCATCCGGGCTCCTAACCGCAGGAAGATAGGGGCGTTGACAATATCGCGCATCGTGATGTTGCTGATGACGATATCTTCCAGTTTTCCCCCGTCTACCGTTTCCAGGGCAAGACCTCGGCAACGTTCGAATATGCAATTGGTAATGGCTATGTTTTTAAAATCGCCACTGGATTCTGTTCCTAGTTTGATACGTCCGGTTACAAACCCGTGATCCGGTGCTTGGGGTTCGTCTCGTTGCCAGGTACAATCCAATACACTGCCACGGTCGTATCCGCTGACAAAACAATCGGAGATGGTTACATTTTCCGTATCCTTGAAATAGCCTAATCCGTAGGACGCTTTAAGCACGATAGCATCATCCCAGGGAGCGTTGACTGTACAATGACTGATGCGGACATTTTTGCAGCAGTCTATGTCAAAACCGTCCCGGTTGGTATCTACTTTCACGTTCAGAATGCTGAGATTATCTACTCCTGTAGCCAGCAGACCAAAATGACCGCAATGCAACAAAGAGAAGTCTTTCAGTGTCACGTTCTTGCAGAGTTTCAAGCTGATGGCTTTGTTGCCTACACCGGGCAGGCGGCTTTCCTCACGGGTGAGTCCTTTGCCATAAATCAGTCCCGGTCCGCTGATGGTGATGTCTTCCAGACCGATTCCCCAAATAAGTGAGTTCTTCCAATGACTGTGCCCGAAATCCTGGAATTGGGTGTGTTCATTCGGTTCTGCCAGGTCATAACCTTCCGTTGCTGATGGGAAGGCGCCTACAATTTGTGCTCCTTGTTCTATGTACAAATGTATATGACTGGCCAGACGTATGGAATAGCACGCGTATTCTCCGGCGGGGAAGTAAATGGTTCCTCCACCCTGAGAGGCAGCTTCCTCAATAGCTCGATTTATGGCAGGGGTGTCAATGGTAGTACCATCGGCTTTCGCTCCGTAATCTTTTACATTGTATATCTTTGCCTGTGCTGTCCATGTGCTGAGGCATAAAAGGAAGAGTATGAGTTGTTTCATGGTCTGTCTTTGCTTTTACTGAATGGGCATTAGTTTGAATTTGTGTAAATAAGATGCATTGCCATACATGGTATGTTCATCGGATAAATTCCAGAATCCGTCTTTGGAGGTAGGGTGGGCATCCCAGTCAATCACTGCCCAGCATAATCCGATTTCATTTCCTTCTTTTAATAAAGTAGGGCAAGATAGTTCGGGACCATCGGCATCCGCATGGTCAAAGGGAGTGATATAAAATTCCAATGTCAGCTTACCCGGTTCACCCTCCTTGAAAGAGTACTGATAGGCATAATCAGCGTATGGCTTTTGTTTCAGCCATACTTGAGGACCCCATAACATACACCAGTCATTGCCGTGAGCCGGGGTGAAGATGTGATAGTTCTGGGCATGGCATCCGTGAAATTTGAACCAAGCCTGCCATACGTCTTTGGGAGCTGTGGGATGAAAACGGTCGATGAACGGTCCCCCTGAACAATCGCCATCCACCACTACTTCAAAAATATCCGTGTTCAAGGAGTTCTCACTGAACCGCCAATAATTATCGTATGCTTCATATAGAAAATACAACTTCTGAGTTTCTGCACACCAACCTACTTTGACACTGACTTTCAAGGTGGTGGTATCTGGCTGTGCATGTTTTCCCTCGTCTTCCTTTAAAGCTGTTTCCGTTATCTTATAATCAGCCGGAACGCAATCCCAGTCGTGGGTATTGCCATCTATGGCAGGAACCTTATCTGCCGGAAATTGGTACACCTTGAATTCCTGTGCCTGGGCAGACAGGCATAGGAAAAGGAAGAACAGGTATAGATACAATCGTTTCATTTTGATCGGGTTTTATGTTCTTTCTCGAATAATCCGGGTAGCATGAAATAATTATAATCTGCTCGTTGGTAGAAACAAAAGTAGAGCTTTTCTTGCGGTTTCCACGGGTATAGGGCAGAGATGACAGGGGCATCTGTCTTTTTACCGGAGTTGAATAAAGCAAGCGGGGATGCTTGTTTATGTCCGTCGGACAGACGAATATCGGAACCGATGGGAGATACCCCATGAACCGTTCTCAGTTTCATGCTTTCACCATAATAGGTAGTAAAAGCGTTTCCTTCTATACTGAATACATTATGGAAGCAGGAGGCTGCCGGAATACTGTTGTCTGTTACGGCAGGGTCGTCTGCACCGTCGCATGCACCGAAAGCCCAGCAAAGTTTGAGCTCTTCGGGTAATCGCTCACCGGAAATCTCCATGATAAAACCATTACTATCCGTCAATGGACATACAATCAGCTTTATTTCACCTTCTTTCCATAATTTATCTTTAATGGTATAAGCCTGTCCCTTTTTCTTGACACTGCATTGGTCCAGCCAGCAACTTTCATTGCCGCAAACCACTCCCAGACGGAAAGTTCCCGCACCTTTGGATAAGCGGAAGGGAAGGGTCTGGGCGTTGTTGCTAAAGACAGACAACAGCATACAGAGAAAGAACGGAAGTAGCCACCGGCTATAATTCCATGTTGTTTTCATAGCTGATATTGATTTGTGCGTTCTTATTGTTTTTTTCTTCCACACGGCTGCCGTCTTCTACTTGTAACCGGACATCTTCCAAGTGGAAGTCTTCGGTAAAGATAATGCTTCCTGCTTTATTTACCTTGGCTTTTATGCCGGAAATATGGAAATTCTGCAAAGGCAGTTCCTCATTCCAGCCTGCAGCGGTGATAAAGGTTTGCACATTAGTAGCTTTTACATCGCTGAGCCATACATTACGGAAATGCGGATACCCTTTTTCTTTAGGTGTGACAGGAGTCAGCATAACCTTCCAATGTTCGGGAATCTCTTTTCCTTCATATTCAGCCGGTAAGGTAGAATAACTATAGCTGGGGTTCCAGTTAAGGTCCGCTGCCAGTACATGGCGGACATTGTCTGCTGTCACTTGGGTCATGTAGATATTTTCTACGGTTCCACCGCGGTTCATGGCAGATTTCAGACGGAGGGTGGAAGAGGTTCCGTATGCTTGAAGGTTATATCCCAAGACATTTCGGATGCAGCCTGAAGTTTCGCTGCCGCAGGTAATAAGTCCCGCACCTTTACGTGCAATGCATCCACGAACAATGATATTTTCGGTGGGACGGTTTACACGCAGGCCGTCGGCATCCCGTCCGGCTTTCAGGCAGATATTGTCATCGTTGCAATCTACTTCACAGTTTTCAATCAGGATATTGGTGCTGGAATCAATGTCAATACCATCCGTACTGGGACCATGCCCCCCTACGTTATTATTGATTTTCAGTCCGTTCAAGGTACATTGGTCGGAATACAGCACTTGGCAACCCCAAAATCCGGTACGCATCAAGGTAAAGTCTTTTAGTGTTATATGGCGGCTGTTCGAGATGAGCATTCCTCTTACTCGTTTGCAGTCGTAGTCCACGATCCACCGCAGTTTGCGTTTCTCGTAATCCTTCCGCATGGTCCAATATTTATCCCAAAATATTTTTCCACGACAATCCAACGTACCTGCTCCGCTGATAGCTGCGTTTTCTGCATCCAGAATATTGATGACTGCCGAGGGCCATACCATTTCGATACCTGCCACGCGGGAGCGCATTTCGGGGTATAAATCTATATCCTCGCTGGCTATCAGCGTCGTACCTTGGTTGAGGTGGAGGTTTACATTACTTTTCAGGTAGATGGCACCAATCCGGTAGTATCCTGGGGCTACTTCCACTGTTCCTCCTCCGGAACGGTGGCATTCGTCAATAGCTTTCTGCAGGGCGGCAGTGCTTAACTGGGTACTGTCATTTTTCAATCCGTAATCGGCTGCTTGGAATATTTTTCCCTCAGGATAGGTTTTGGCTCCTACTTGGGCAGTCCACGAAAGGTCAGGAGTTCCCATCCCTTCTCCCCATTGGAATCCGGAGAGGGATTGGGCATTGGTAAAGAGGGTACCTAAGGTAAATGATAGGGTTAATAATAATGTTTTGTTATTCATTTGTTCTTACTTTTAAATTAATTGCCGTCCGGCTTTTCAATTTCTGTAAACGGGCTGTCATTCCATTTGAAACTGTCCAAAGCATCCGGATGTGCAGGATTGTAACCGGAATAGTCGCTGCGCAAATAGTTAGAGATAGGTAATCCCGCTTTCTTTATCCCTTCAATGATACATTTGGAGATTTGATAAGCTCCGTAAGGATTGAAATGAGTATTATCTGCCAATACCCTGTTTTGTCCCGGATAGGTTCCGGCAGGATAATGTACGAATGCCTTTTTGGAAGGTTCCACTCCCATTGCTTCATAGAGGGTACGGGTCATTTCGTTGAGATCGATCAAAGGAACGTTTTCTTTGGCAGCTAGCCAACGCATTGCTTCGGGATAATCTTCGTGAGTATCTCTGATTTTCCCGTTTTCATCGAAACTGCGGCGTTGTGTCGGGGTTACCAGTACAGGATAAGCTCCTCGTGCCCTTGCCTCATCAATGAATGTTTTCAAGCTGGTCATAAATGAATAATAAGCTCCTTTACCGGGACCTTTTTGCTTTTGGTCGTTATGACCGAATTCCATAAAAATATAATCTCCGGGTTTCATTTGTGTCAATGCCTTTTTCAGTCGTCCTGCACCGATAAAAGTATTGGCGCTTTCGCCGGATTCTGCATAATTGGCAAAACAAATGCTGTCATTGAAGAAGCGGGGAATCATTTGTCCCCAGCTTGCCCAAGGTTCATTGTCCTGGTCTACTACGGTAGAGTTACCGCATAGGAATACTGTGGGTACATTATTTACTTTCTCAATAATCAGTTCGGACAATTGGGGGGCATCCCCGTTGAATTCCAAAGTTAGTTTGTCATCCCAGTTCAATTTTTGGCGTTCACGCGGTTTGATGCGTACATTTTCTTTTTCCGAAATATGTGTGTTGCGCTTGTTGATCACAAATGTACAAGGTTTTAACTCCCCTTTTTTTGTCTTCACATTTTCGAAGAAAAGGCGGCGTGATTCTCCTCGCACTGTTGTTTCTCCGGCAGCGCGTTTGTTTCCTATCACGACTGTGACGTGGTAGTTGCCATCGGGTACCGTAATAGAGAAAAAGAATGGGGCTGTACTTTTACCTTCCGGAGAGGGCTGTCTGTCATATCCGTATCCCTTTTCCTCCGAGTATCTGTCGGCGGGAGTTATTTTGGTATAACCGTCTTTAGTTTTTTTACCTGTGGTAAAATCGAATTTGTAAGTTTGTGCTTCGACTCCTAATGTCGCTAAAAGTCCAAGAGCTAATAGGGCTATCTGTTTCATGATTGATATAGATTGTTATTAATTGATTTTCGGTTTTAGTTCATCCGGAGAGTCATTGGTATAAGATTTTATGTCACCGGCTGTTTTTGTGAACAACTCACTGATTTGTTGAGGTGTTACAGTAAATTGCGGACGGAACTGGTCCGAATTCATATAATCCAAAATGGCTTTATGCATCTGACGAGCTACAATGCGTTTCTCTGGCTGGGAGGTAATGTCCATGCTTGTCATGAGCACTTTCCCATTTAATACATTGGCTTCGAATAACATACCTATCTTGCGGCTTATGAACCAAGTGTCAATGCTTTGAACCGTAGGTTGGAAAGCGGGTGGAAAGTGGGTGAATTGCATCACTTGAGCATGATTCAGCAGTTCCCACCATTGCAGATTGCTGTGATATTCTGTCGGAAACTGACGGAATAACGGGTGTTTGGGGTTCACTAAGATACCTGTGGTATGAGGAGGACGCATTTTGAACCAGGAGGTGTTCCAGAATACAGGAGTGAATTGCTGAACCACTTCTTTACCATAACTCACTTTGCCCGCAGCTGTAATAAGCACATTTCCACCATGCTGAAGAATTTCCAAGGCTTTCGAATCCAAGGTATCGGTAGTGTATACTTTTCCTTCGGCTATTGTCACTTGAGCGGGATAAACCCAGAAATTCCAGTCATTTACAGCTTCTGTTCCTGTAATGCGTATTTCCAGATTCAGCTTTTTAGCCTCTTGGATATCAGTAAGCGGAAACTCAAGGCTACCAGTGTGATTTAAATTTCCGATAGGGATGTCTTGTGTTGCCAATGTGCCTTGCGCATATACTTTGCCATATTCGTCTTTTAACGTATATACAATTTCTGCTTGTTTTAATGTCTTGGCACCAAAATGAGCAACTTCAATATCCGCCTTTAAAATCTCATTGTTATTATATACAAATTTATCTGTACGCATCAGTGGAACAGTAGGTGAGCAAAAACGTCTCCATTCTGCAGAGTTGATATATCCTTTTTCTTCAAAGAAAACATCAAGAACACCTACTAGTGCAGTTCCCTGACCCGAATAATCGTTCAGTGCCAATAATTGGAAACCGGCATAATCAGGCGTGCGGAGTGTCTTTTCTATTTCATATTTATAACAAAGGGCTTGCAACTTTCCGCTGGCCATCATAAATAGATGGGCTTGGTCGCTCATGTGGTTATCAGCCAGAATGTCTTTGAAAATTTCGAAGTTCTTAGCTTTATTAACACCTGTATATTTACGTATTTCATTGAAATTAGGGAAAGCACACCATTGACCTGTTTCATGGGATACATAAGGTTGTTTCACTGTGTCAAGATGATTCTGGAAACGATAATCGTCTTGGGTGGATGGCTGTCTTCTAGACCAGGTCAGGCCACGTGCCCCTGCCTTTACATGATATTGGTTGCGGGGTTGCCATTGCCATCCGTTGCCTACCGATGCTCCGGTATATACATGTCTGGGATCCTTCTTTTCCCAATATTCTACGAACTTGGTCACCCATTCTACCCAGCGTCCGCTAGGTTCGTTTCCGCATGCCAACATGCAATAAGAGGCATAGTTGCCATATTCTTTGGTTAATGCGATGGTTTCGTTCATCAAATAGGTGTCAATAGGTTGTCCCAAACCTAATTTAGGACCATGATTGGGCCAGCTCGGACCTTCGGGTTGCAGATAGAATCCTACCCGGTCGGCAGCTATAAAAGCGGCTTCGGGAGGACAGAATGAATGGAAACGCATGTGATTCAGTCCATAACTGCGACAGATACGGAATACTCGTTCCCAACTTTCTACATCCATCGGGGCGTAACCGGTCAACGGGAAGTCACAGTTCTCAACTGTTCCGCGAAGCTGAGTTTTACGCCCGTTTACATAAAACCATTTACCTTTGATTTCAAATCGGCGCATACCGAATTGTATTTCTTTTATCTCAGTTTTTTTCCCATTGGTGACTTCTGCTTTCAGTTTGTACAGGGCCGGATGAAATTCATCCCATAGCAGCATATCATTCCCCATAGGTAATACCATTTCTGTTTCCGTTACTCCTTTGTTAAGTTTGATTTCTTGTTGTATGGCGGGAACTATATGCTTTTTATCCGTATTGAAACTCTCCGCTGATAATTTTATTTTTGTAATGCCTGCACCTTTGATGACGACTTTGACACGTGCCAGTTTTTGTTCCGGTTCCGGATATATTTGAATATCATCGAAATATGTTTTCGGAGTCGTTTGCAGACAGATGCGTCCTACAATACCGTTCCAGTTTCCTTGAGTTTGGTCGGTTATGCTGTGTGAATCCGGTCCAACATTGATTTCTTTGATACGATTATCCACTCGGATGGTGATAGTACATTTTCCGGGACGGACATAACGGGTTATATCATATTGATGGGGAACGCAAAGACTATTCTGCATTCCTGTCTTTTGTCCGTTTACCCATACAGTTGTTTCTATATGGGGACGTTCCAGAAACAACAAAATACGTTCACCTTTCCAGTCGGCAGGTATATTCACCTCTTTCTGATACCAAGCAGCTCCTACATAATGTTTGTCAGGAGTCAGAAAGAATGGAAATTTAATATTACCTTCTTTACGGTATTTTTCCATGTATGGATTATAATAGTAAGAACTGTCATAGAGACTGCCTGTCCATTGGGTCTTTGCGGTGACCTCATCACCTTTCAGTTTCTCGGGCATGGAGCCGGGCAGGTTGATGCAGTCATTCAATGTGTGGCTGAACCATTTTTCTTTTTCTCCATTATCCTGACGGTCTATACTGAATGACCATTTTCCGGATAAGTCAATAATTTTTTGTGCACTTAACGAGAAGCACATCCATGTTAGGCAGATTGTCAATAACGTTTTTTTCATAGTATCTTTTTACTTTGAATTTGATGTTGCTAAATTAAGGTCTTTTCATTTGCATGTAAATAGAAAGAAGTACATATAGATGGAAATTCGTATAAAATAAGGGTAATGTGCGATATATTTGTACGATTTTACATGGATATGCCTTGTATGTGCAGAAAAAAGTCCAAATCTCTTTTTATCTTTGTATGCTCACAATTAAATCATTGTATACATGAAAAAACGATTATTCAGTTTGCTCTGCTTGTTAGGGGCAGTTTCCGGATTATTTGCCGGTGATACGGCTTATTTGTTCTCTTATTTCATTAATGACAGTCGGGACGGTCTTCATTTGGCTTATAGTTTGGATGGGCTGACATGGACTCCCCTGAATCATGGAAAATCATTCTTGATACCCACGGTCGGGAAGAACCGTCTGATGCGTGACCCTAGTATTTGTCAGGCGCCGGACGGAACCTTTCACATGGTGTGGACTTCCAGTTGGACAGACCGGATTATAGGTTACGCTTCTTCTCCCGATTTAATCCATTGGAGTGAGCAGCGTTCTATTCCGGTAATGATGCATGAGCCTGCTGCACATAATTGCTGGGCACCTGAATTGTTTTATGATGAACCTTCGCAAACTTATTATATTTTTTGGGCAACGACCATTCCCAGACGTCACAAGGAAGTGCCGGTCATTGAGAGTGAGAAAGGGTTGAACCATCGTATTTACTATGTTACGACGAAGGATTTTAATACATTTTCTGAAACCAAACTGTTCTTTAATCCTGATTTTAGTGTGATTGATGCAGCTATTGTACGCGATCCGGTGATGAAAGACTTGATTATGGTGGTGAAGAATGAAAACTCGTTGCCGGCAGAGAAGAATTTGAGAATAACACGGACAACACGAATAGAGGATGGATTTCCTACTACTGTTTCTCCTTCTATTACAGGAGATTATTGGTGCGAGGGACCTGCGCCACTTTTTGTAGATGATGTTCTTTATGTCTATTTTGATAAATACCGTAATCATCAATATGGAGCAGTTTGCAGTCGTGATCATGGAAAGACGTGGGAAGATGTGTCTGATCGTGTATCTTTTCCAAAAGGAATCCGTCACGGAACCGCTTTTACCGTAGAGAAGGCTGTACTTGATAAATTGCTTCGTATCCATAACTTTAATCCTCTTGTTCCGGATAATATTGCTGATCCTTCTTTATCCAAATTTGGTGATACTTATTATCTTTATGGTACTACTGATATTGATAAAGGGTTGTCACAAGCAGGTACTCCTGTGGTATGGAAATCTAAAGATTTTGTAAACTGGAGTTTTGACGGGTCACATATTGTGGGATTCGATTGGCATAAAGGACATGAATATGTCAATGCTAAAGGAGAGAAAAAGACGGGATATTTTCGTTATTGGGCACCCGGTAGAGTAGTGGAGAAGAATGGTGAATATTATCTTTATACCACTTTTGTAAAACCGGATGAGAATGCACGTACCTATGTGCTGAAGTCCGACCGTCCCGAAGGTCCTTTCCTTTTTGCTGGACGTAATTCTATATCTTCTCATTCTTTGGATGGGTTTGATCAATCTTGTATTGCTCCGGATATAGATGGGGAACCTTTTGTGGATGATGATGGAACTGCTTATTTATTCTGGCGCCGCCGGATGGCTGCCCGTATGACTGACGATTGGCAGCATTTAACCGGTGATACTATTGTGATGAGTACAGCTCGTCAAGGGTATTCGGAAGGGCCGGTTATGTTTAAACGTAAAGGTATTTATTATTACATTTATACTTTGAGAGGGAATCAGAATTATGTAAATGCTTACATGATGAGCCGGCAGTCCCCTTTGTCGGGCTTTGAAAAGCCCGAAGGCAATGATATTTTTCTTTTTTCATCCATTGCCAATAATGTTTGGGGGCCGGGACATGGAAATGTATTTTATAATGAAGAAACAGACGATTATATTTTCGTATATTTGGAGTACGGTGACGGAGGAACTACCCGCCAAGTATATGCTAATCGGATGGAATTTAATGAGGATGGCACTATAAAGACACTTGTTCCTGATGAAAAGGGAGTTGGTTACTTGGCTGTCAGCCAGGAACAGCGCGAAAATAAGGCGCTGAAAGCTTCTTTCAGTGCATCCAGCGTACGTTCTCCCCGTACTTCTAAGGTTGAAATAGAAACTCAGCCTAATTGTCCTTTGGCTGATAAAACTTCGCTTGTCAAGGTGGAACGCACACATATATATCACCCTGGAAATGCAGGCGACCAGTCTAATGGAACACGCTGGATGGCAGAAACAAATGATGATCATCCTTGGCTGATGGTGGATTTGGGTGAAGCCATGCAAGTAACGGAGTGTCAATTTGCCTTTGTACACCCTGCTGAAGGTCATGCCTGGCATCTCGAAAAATCCAATGATGGCACTAATTGGCAACCTTGTGCCGAAGTAAAAGAGGTGAAGGCATGTTCACCTCATGTGGCAACGGTGGGAGATAAAGTACGTTATTTGCGTTTGCACATAGATAAAGGTGCAGCCGGATTATGGGAATGGAAAATCTATTAAATCCTCAAATCCGCAACTAAGCCCTTGAACGTCCTTATTGCGTTTACACGTCCTCTCATTACTGAATTTGCAGATAA
>NZ_JBCOCI010000028.1:0-45209 GCF_040929485.1 Phocaeicola sp. RTP21198st1_B8_RTP21198_201120
AATAATAAAGCTAATGATGCTACTTTTGTTTTCATACGATATGATTTTTAGTTCGACATTTCCAAGACAACCGACAGAGCTTTCCTGTTTCCGATACAAAAGTACAGGTATTATTCCACAGTAGCTTTGCTGTAAGGCTCAAATATGCGAAACAGATAAAATATTTTTGTACTCTTGACCTTGCATGGCAGCAGTCGCCTTACTGTTATTATAGAAATAATATGCTCTTTTTCTTTATCTGTCATATACAGACAGATAAAGAGTTATTTGAAAGCATGAGGAATATGGTGGTTCTAAACAGTTTGCCTTTTTCTTATCCGTTGCCCGTTCTCATGTGAGTTTCATATAGGTTACTGATAGTCATATAAAATACTTCAGACGCAGACGCGGCAGACGCAGGTCCTTTTTTCTCACACACGTGCGTGTACCTATTATAGAGAAGAAAAATAAACGAGGCAGAGTGAGGAGAAGAGAAGCGCCGGAAAGAGAAAAGACGAAGGAAAAAAGATAAAAAGACCGGCGGCAAAACCGGAAGGGGATGATAAGACTTGGAAAAAAGGAAATTAAAAAAGTTTCTGAATAACATGGCTTGCATAAGTCTTGAAATTCGCATTAAATGGTAGTATGGCATACATCGTTTCAGGGGGAGGAGCCTTTGATGAGAGATGCCGGATTTAATCGCATTATAATGTACACGCACGTGTGTGAGAAAAAAGGACCTGCGTCTGCCGCGTCTGCGTCTGCGTTGGAAGTAGCTTCCGTCTTCTTGGGCATCTGCCGTTTTGTGTCTGTATTGTTCATGTTATGGGAACAGACGGGAGAGCTGAAAGATTTAAATCTTGCGGCGGTAAGATTATAGATCTTATACCTGAAAGATTATAAATCTTTCCCGGTAGCAACAGGTATGCCGTAAGTTCTTTTTTTAATAAATTATGGGAAACAAAAGATAAAAGCTGCGTTCTTTCAACCATTATGCCGATAAAATTGTTTAAATTTGCAGGAATACTTGTACAGACACTCAATGAAGAAAAAACAGCTTCGTTGGACATTGTGGACGATAGCATCTCCGTTCATTCTGTTCATCATTTTATGTATATTGATTTATTTGCCACCCATTCAGAACTTTCTGGTGGACAAAGCTGCTGTATATGCCTCGGAAGCTACCGGTATGAATATCTCCGTGGGACGTATCTCTTTGTCTTTTCCGTTGAATCTGGTGGTGACCGATGTAGATGCCGCTTCCCCGCATAAGGATACGTTGCTCAGTGTGCGCCGCCTGCAAGTGAATGTGCAGTTGCTGCCACTGCTGAAAAAGCAGGTGGAAGTGGATGGCATATCCCTGCAAGGAGCCACAGTGAATTCTAATGACTTGATACATGGCATGAGGTTGAACGGTACTTTGGGGGAATTGTTCATCTCCAGTCATGGAGTGGCGCTGGACCCCGAAACTGCCATCGTTAACAAAGTCTTGTTGAAAGATACGGATTTATCTCTCTGCCTGAATGACACCGCTGCGGCCGATACGGCTGCAAGTGACACCACCTATTGGAAAATAATATTACAGGATATTGATTTGCAGAATGTATCCTTTGCACTGGATATGCCTTTGGACAGTTTGTCATTGGCGGCTTCGCTGGATAATGCCACACTGCGCGACGGGCTGATAGACTTGCATAAATCGGCCTATTCGCTGCAAACTTTCCGGATAAAGAACGGGCGCGTGCGCTATGACAGCGGGAGGCCGAGTGCCACCGCATCTGCCGACAGCTTGTCCGCCGGACTGGATCCGTCCCATATTGCCTTGACGGATATCGGTGTGAAGCTGGACTCCCTGTACTACGAAGGCAGGAATATGAAAGCCGTCATCAGTCAGTTTGTGCTGAAAGAGCGTTCGGGGGTGGAGATCGTTTCTACCGAAGGGCGGCTGGTATCCAATGACAAGGTGCTGCGTGTGCCTTCATTGAAACTGGAAACCCGGGATTCTTATCTGGAACTGAATGCTGCGATGGATTGGGATGCCTTGGATTTCAAGAAGGAAGGCTTGGTGTCCGCACGCCTGATGGCTGATATCGGAAAACCGGATGTGGTGAGATTCATGGGAAGTATGGATGAAAAGTTTATCCGGAAATATCCTTCCGAACCCCTGCGCATCCGTACAGGGATTGACGGGGATTTGAACAAACTGAAACTGACCACTCTTACCGCAGAACTTCCCGGTGCATTGGAACTGTTCGCCAAAGGTGAGCTGACTAGCCTGACGGACAGCTTGCTGCGTGGAGGAGATATCACGCTGCAAGCTGAAACCAAAGATTTGAAGTTTATCTCCACGTTGGCCGAAGGAATAGAAATTCCATACGGAACGCGCTTGGAGGGTAAATTTACGATGGCGGGCCCTAAAATGGGCACGGACCTGTTGCTGATGCAGCCTGAAGCGCACGCGGTGGCTGCGGCCGATACCATTCCTATAACAGTTTATAATGACAGCATCTCCGTGGCGGATGATTTCAAGATGGAACGGGCGGCCCGTCTGTTTGCCAAATACGACTTGTCGCGTGACAGGTATGAGGCAGACTTGGCTGTCAATCATTTTGACTTGCACCAGTTTATGCCAGCCGATTCTTTGTACACCCTGTCCACCCGTCTGAAAGTGGAGGGGGAAGGTTTTGACTTTTTCTCCCCCCGTACTTATTTCAATGCAAAGGGCGGTATAGACCGTTTCCATTATGGCAGTTATCATTTGACAGGAATCTCACTGGCTGCCGGACTGGAGAAATCGAAGGTACATGCTTCACTGGCAGTGAAAAACTGGACCATGGATATCAAGGCGCATCTGGATGGTATCTTAAAACCTCATGATGTTTCGGGCAACTTGAAAATGGATGTGGCTCATTTGGATTGGCAGGCGCTTCATCTGATGGATACCCGTTTTCAGACCTCCCAGCACTTGGGTGTCCGCTTCAGCAGTGATCTCAGAAAAAGGTATGCCGTAGAGGCCGAGATGACAAATGCCACGATTGTCACTGCCAAACGTACTTCCCATTCCAAGGACCTGTTTGTCGGATTCAGCACTTCCAGAGATTCTACTTCTGCTTATTTACGTGCAGGTGACCTTGATCTGAGCCTGGAAGGAGCAGGGCACATTGAATCTATTTCCGGCAGGGCGGAGATGCTGATGAAGAAACTGACGGAACAATGGAATAGTAAACATATTGAGCAGGAAGAACTTCGGGAATTCCTTCCGGGGCTTTGCCTGAGGATATCTTCAGGTCCCGATAATCCGATAGCCAATTACCTTTCTATGATGGGGTTGTCATACGGCCGTTTGTTTATGGATATGGATTCATCTCCGACAGAGGGATTGAACGGAGAGGCTTATTTATATGGATTGCGTACGGACAGTCTGGTGTTGGATACGATCTATCTGGACGTGCAACAAGACATGAATGGAATAAACCTGCTGAGTGGAGTGGTAAATGGGCCTAAACCGGGGCAGGAAGCGTTTGACGTGACTTTGGAAGGAAATATAGGAAATAATAATGCCCAGCTGTTGGTGCAGTATCTTAATGCCCGTAAGGAACAGGGGGTATATATGGGCGTGACGGCCGACTTGCGCCGTCACGGCATACGCATGAAGGTCTTTCCGGAACACCCCACGCTGGTATACCGTCCTTTTACCGTAAACAGGGATAATTATATTTATCTGGCGAATAACGGGCGGATTCATGCTAATCTGAATTTGCATGACGACCAAGGCTCCGGACTCAGTTTTTATACGAATCGTGAGGATACTATTGCTAAACAGGATATGACTTTTGAACTTTCACGCATTAATTTGAAAGAATTCCGGCGTATTCTCCCTTACATGCCTGATATAGAAGGGTGGATAGGGGCGGAAGCACACTATATAGACTCTGGTCCGTATATGATGGTGAGCAGTGATTTGCGCGTGGACGAATTCAAGTACGAAGGTAGTGCGCTGGGAAATTGGGAATTCAGCGGGGTGTATCTGCCGGGTGAGGAGAAAGATCATCATCTGGACGCTTACATACGCCGTGATGGCAAGGAAATAGCTCATTTGGGAGGTATCTATCTACCTGCTGCGGAAGGGACAGGAAGTCTGAGTGCGGATATGGCTTTTGAGCATTTCCCGCTGAATGTTGTCAATCCGTTTGTTCCCGACCGTATGGTGGAACTGAACGGGGATATTGACGGAACTTTATCCATGAAAGGGGATCCTGCCAAGCCCTTGCTGAATGGGGAACTGGCATTGGACTCTGTGACATTCTTCATGCCGGAAATGTCTGCCATGTTCCGTTTTGATAATGAACCGGTGCAGGTGGTGAACAGTAAGATGATGTTCAAGGATTTTGATATATTCACCAAAGGGAAGACCCCTTTTACGATTAATGGAGAGGTGGACTTCTCGGATTTGGAACGGATGGCGGTGAACCTTAAAATGCATGCCGAGAATTATGAGTTGCTGAATGCTCCCCGTACCAAGCGGGCTATGGTTTACGGCAAGATGTATGTGGACTTTAACGCAACGCTGCGCGGTCCTGTGGAGGAACTGGTGATGCGGGGGAACATGAACATATTGGGGAAGACCAATGTGACCTATGTCCTGAAAGACTCTCCCTTGACGGTGAACGACCGTTTGGGGGATATGGTGACTTTTGTCAATTTTAACGACACAACCTCGGTGGAAGAGTCCTCTGTCCAGCAAATCTCTTTGGGAGGGATGGATGTGGCCATGACCATGCATATAGACCAGGCGGTGCAGGCACGTGTGGATCTGGTGCCGGACGGCTCCAACTATATGTTGCTGGAAGGGGGCGGAGACTTGTCATTCCAGTACACTCCTCAGGGGGATATGTTGCTGACCGGGCGTTATTCTTTGATGAGCGGGGAGATGAAATATCAGATTCCGAT
The DNA here is from genome assembly GCF_040929485.1 of Phocaeicola sp. RTP21198st1_B8_RTP21198_201120. Lineage (NCBI taxonomy): Bacteria > Pseudomonadati > Bacteroidota > Bacteroidia > Bacteroidales > Bacteroidaceae > Phocaeicola > Phocaeicola sp. RTP21198st1_B8_RTP21198_201120. The sequence continues at coordinate 4,930 of NZ_JBCOCI010000028.1, forward strand.
TATTCCACTGAAGACTTTTAATATTCAAAATGGCAGTTATGTGGAGTGGACGGGAAATATCATGAATCCGCAACTGAACATTACCGCGACCGAAAGGGTCCGTGCTTCGGTGGGCGAGGATGGAAAGACTTCGCGTATCGTCGGGTTTGATGTAGGGATCGCTTTGAGCCAGAGTCTGGAGAATCTGGGGCTGGCGTTTACCCTTTCGGCTCCCGAGGATGCGTCTGTGCAAGACCAGCTGAATGCCATGTCGGTGGAGGAACGGGGAAAACTGGCTGTCACCATGCTGGTGACCGGAATGTATATGGCTGAAGGAAACTCTACGGGAGGATTTAATGTGAATAATGCCTTGAACTCATTCTTGCAGAGCGAAATCTCGAATATTGCCGGAAAAGCACTTGATATCAATGTGGGCATGGAAACGGTGGATGATGCCGATAGCGGCGGGAAACGCACGGATTATAACTTCCAGTTCGCCAAACGTTTCTGGAATAACCGCTTCCGTATAGTGGTAGGCGGTAAAGTGTCTACCGGAAGTACGGTACAGCAGGATGAAACCTTTATTGATAATGTATCCATAGAATACCGCCTGGACAACAGCGGTACCCGGTATGTCAAGCTCTTCCACGACAAGAATTATGAGAGTGTGCTGGAAGGTGAGATCATAGAGACCGGTGTGGGTATTGTGCTTCGCAAGAAGATGAGCCACCTGGGCGAACTGTTTATTTTCAAGTCTAAGAAGAAAAAATGATCGTTGGAGATATGGAGAGAAAACATAACATAAACCTGCTTCTATTATCGGTATTGTTGCTGGTGACAGCTGCCTGCTCTACTACTAGGAACTTGCCGGAAGACGAAACGCTATATGTCGGTGTGAAAAATATGGAGATTCTGAATGAGGACAAGACCCCTGCCGGTGTCCAGACTTTGGAAGAGGTGGAGGCTGCTTTGTCTTATCCTCCCAATAATGCCATTCTGGGAAGCAACTCCTTGCGTTTTCCCATTCCTTTCGGTTTGTGGATATACAATGATTTTGTGAAATACCAGGATAAAAAGGGGGTGGGGCATTGGATCTTCAACAAGCTGGGGGCTGCTCCGGTGTATTTGTCTACAGTGAACCCGGAAACCCGTGTGAAGGTGGCGACCAATCTGTTGCACGATTATGGCTTTTTCAATGGTGCTGTGACTTATTCTGTAGACTCGTTGAAGAATCCTCGGAAAGCCAAGTTAAGTTATAAGATTGATATGGCGAACCCTTATTATCTGGACTCTGTCATGTATCTGAAATATCCTCCTCGCGCCGATAGTCTGATCAGGGCTGCTTATGACCAGAGGGTATTGCATAAAGGAGATAATTTCAGTGTATTGAAACTGGAGGAGGAACGCCAGCGGCTGAGTACCCTTTTCCGTAACAATGGTTATTATTATTTCCGTCCCGAATTCATTACTTTCCGTGCGGATACCTTGCGCAAACCGGGAATGGTCAGTTTGCAGGTTGTCCCGAAAGCCGGAGTGCCTGCCGATGCGAAAAAACCTTATTATATAGGGAATACCTCTGTTTATCTCACCGGATATAAAGGGGAGGAACCCACTGATTCCATCGTCTTTCCGGGAATGACTTTACACTATAGCGGTAAGAAACCCGGTATCCGCCCCGGAGTATTGGCTAAGCGCTTCTTTTACCAGAAAGGGCAGCTTTATTCTCAGGCCCGCCAGAATTTTACGCAGGAAGCCTTGGCGCGTCTGGGCATTTTCAAATTTGCCGAGTTCCGCTATGCCCCGCAAGATACATTGCCGGGGTGTGATACGCTGAATGTGCGGATGAATGCTACATTCGATTTGCCGTATGACGGAGAACTGGAATTCAATGTGACTACCAAAAGTACGGATCAGACTGGTCCCGGAGCGATTTTCAGCCTCTCGCGGAAGAATTTCATGCGTACAGCCGCCACGCTTTCTTTCCAGTTGAAAGGGTCATACGAATGGCAGACCAATTCTACGGCGGATGGGAACAGTTCTAAATTGAATTCATACGAGCTGGGAACTTCTTTCTCATTGGAGTATCCTCGCCTGGTGTTGCCGTGGATGAGTAAAAAAATGATGCGCTCACGATTTCCGCAGCATACCTCGTTTAAGTTGTATGCCAGTCAGTTGAACCGTGCCCGTTTCTTTAAAATGCTTTCTTTCGGTGGAACGGTGTCATACGATTTCCAGCCTTCGCGGGTATGGAAACATACGGTGACTCCTTTCAGACTGGCATTTAATACGTTGCAGCATACTACTACACGTTTTGATACGATAGTGGACAAGAACCGGAGTTTGAAGATCAGTTTGGGAAATCAGTTTATTCCGGCTATGAGTTATACGTTTACGTATGATAACGCCCCGTTGAAGAAACGCAATAATTTATGGTGGGAGACGTCCTTTACTTCGGCTGGTAATCTGACTTCGTTGGTGTATGCTGCTTTTGGGAAAGGATTCAAGGAAACAGATAAGAAGTTATTGAACAGTCCTTATGCGCAATTCCTGAAAATGACATCCGAAGTGCGTTGTTTGTTTAAAGTCGGAGAGAAACAGCATATAGCCACTCGTTTGATGGGGGGGATTTTGTATGCATACGGGAACCAGACTGTAGCGCCCTACAGCGAGCAGTTCTATATTGGGGGAGCCAACAGTATCCGTGCGTTTACAGTGCGCTCTATCGGCCCCGGTTCTTATCGTCCTGAAGATAAACAGTATGGTTATCTGGATGAGACCGGAGATGTGAAGCTGGAAGCGAATGTGGAATACCGTTTCCCTATCCTGGGTGATTTGTATGGGGCAGCTTTTCTGGACGCGGGAAATGTGTGGCTGCTGCGTGAGCAAAAGAATGAGGAAGGTGAGAATATACGCCCCGGCGGTTTGCTTACTCTTCGTAATTTTGCTAAAAGTGTAGCTTTGGGTACTGGGGTGGGGTTGCGTTATGACCTTACTTTCCTGGTGATCCGCCTGGATCTGGGTATTGCTCTTCATGATCCGTATGACACCGGCAAGAAAGGATATTATAATATTCCTAAGTTTAAGGATGGACTGGGATTGCACTTTGCTATCGGCTATCCTTTCTAGAAATAGGGCTTGATTTGCGTCAAAAGGAGGGAAATGATTGATTTATGCTCGAATTTGAATGGAATGTAGCTTTTTTCCTCCGTATTATTTTGTAGCTTTGTACCATCAAATATTCAATTTTAAATAAATAAACTATGAAACCAACTTTATTTTTATTGGCGGCTGGTATGGGCAGCCGTTACGGAGGATTGAAGCAATTGGATGGTCTGGGTCCTAACGGCGAAACTATTATGGATTATTCTATTTATGACGCTATCAACGCCGGTTTTGGAAAACTGGTCTTTGTTATCCGTAAAGATTTTGAACAAGATTTTCGTGAAAAGATTATTTCTAAATATGAAGGTCATATTCCTTGCGAACTGGTATTCCAGGCTTTAGACAATCTGCCGGAGGGTTTTACTTGTCCTGCGGAGCGTACAAAACCTTGGGGAACTAACCATGCTGTCATGATGGGAGCTGATGTGATACAGGAACCGTTTGCAGTGATCAATTGCGATGACTTCTATGGCCGTGACTCATTCCAGGTAATGGGCAAGTTCCTTTCTGTATTGCCCGAAGGTGCTAAAAACACTTACGCTATGGTGGGCTTCCGCGTAGGAAATACATTGAGCGAGAGTGGAACGGTATCCCGCGGCATCTGCGGAACCAATGCGGATCATTTGTTGACTTCCGTGGTAGAACGTACCAAGATTCAGCGCATAGACGGAGAAGTGAAGTATATTGACGACAATGGCGAATGGACAGCTACCCCTGACACAACTCCGGTGAGCATGAACTTCTGGGGCTTTACTCCTGATTACTTTGCTTACAGCAAGGAATTCTTTAAAGCATTCTTGAGTGATCCTAAAAATATGGAAAACTTGAAGAGTGAATTCTTTATTCCGCTGATGGTGGACAAGCTGATTAATGACGGTACTGCTACCGTTGAGGTATTGGATACTACCAGCAAATGGTTTGGAGTAACTTATCCTGAAGACCGTCAGAGTGTGGTTGATAAGATCCAGGCATTGGTGGATGCCGGTGAATATCCTGCGAAATTATTTTAAGATGAGAGGTAGTGTGGTCACACTTATATAATTTACTTTCGGGGGCTGTCCGTTTTTTTTCGGACAGCCCCCGTTGGATTACTATTTCTTATCTTCTGTTTTTATTATTGCATCTTGTATTCGCTGGGAGATAACCCGGTATGGTGCTTAAAGTATTTGCCAAAAAAGGAAGGGTTCGGGAAATTCATAAAATAGGCTACTTCCTGAATAGACATGACGGAATATTTCAATAGAGCTTTAGCTTCCAGTATTACATATTCGTCAATCCATTCTCCGGCGGTTTTTCCGCTTACTTTCTTTACTACGGTGGAGAAATGTTTGGGACTCAGGAATAATTGCTCCGCGTAAAAGTCTACGCGTCTTTCTTTGCGGTGATGTTCAGTCAGCAGATTAATGAATTGATTAAATAATACTTCTTCTCTTTTCAGTGATTTCGGATTTTCAGAAAGGAATTCCGGCTGTCTTCTATGAAGAATAGAACCTATCTTGTATAAATAGGCTCCCATCAGCCTACGTACGATTTCTGTTTTGAAGTTATCGTTCCGGCTTACTGTTTCTTCTATGAGTTGATAGAAGGATTTCAGTTCCTGCACTTCTTTTTCTGTCAAATGGAATTTGGGATTCTCTTTCAATGAGATGAAAAATGGCATGAAACTGTTCAGGTTGATATACATCTCTTTTAAGAAATCAGATGATATTAAAAACATTTGTGACAAATGAATGCCCGGTGATAACATGGACTGTAGAATATCGCCGGGAGCGCAAATAATCAGATCGTTTTTCTCAATGTCGTATTCCCGTAAATTGATATTGACTTTGGCAGAGCCTTTTTCACGGATAGAGATAATGATTCCATCCAGCCGTAATGGGTATTTAAAGATGGGGTTCATATTCTCGGGGATGTAATGTTCGCTTCTATCCATTACAAAATCATTGTTAATCCCTTTTAAACAGGGATTCATCTGTCGGATACGGGCTATGGATATATTTCCTATTTCATGTTCCATATTTCTTAATTTTGCCCCAAATGTATAAATCAAAAGTCAATAATCCATTCTTTTTTTCTCATAATATTATTTTTTAAATGAAATTGACGGATGTGAATACAGAAGAGCTTGATGGCAGAAAATCTTAATTCTATTTAAAAGGGTGAGGTTGGCAAACTGTTTGTACATAATAACATGTATATTTAACAACAAAATTATAAAGAACAAAACTATGTCAATGTATTGGATCTTATTTATTGGAATCGCGGTAATCAGCTATATTGTACAGAATAGTCTGCAAAGCAAGTTTAAGAAATACTCGAAGATGCCTTTGGCTAGTGGTATGACAGGAAAGGATGTGGCTGAAAAAATGTTACATGATAATGGTATTTATGATGTGCGTGTAACCAGTACTCCGGGTATGCTGACCGATCATTATAATCCGGCAAACAAAACGGTGAACCTTAGTGAAGGGGTATATGGAAGTAACAGTGTAGCTGCTGCGGCAGTTGCCGCCCATGAATGCGGACACGCCGTGCAACATGCGCGTGCATACGCTCCGCTAAAGATGCGCTCGGCTTTGGTACCTGTGGTGCAGTTCTCATCTTCTATTATGACTTGGGTGTTACTGGCAGGTATTTTGATGGTGAATACTTTCCCGCAGTTATTATTGGCAGGAATTTGTCTTTTTGCCATGACTACTCTTTTCAGCTTTATTACGTTGCCTGTTGAGATCAATGCCAGCCAGCGTGCGTTGGTATGGTTGAGCAAGGCCGGAATTACCAATTCGTATAACCATCATGCGGCAGAGGATGCGTTGCGTTCGGCTGCTTATACCTATGTGGTTGCGGCACTTAGTTCGTTGGCTACACTGATTTACTATATAATGATTTATATGGGACGTCGCGACTAAGACCTTATAAGGGAAATATATTTTTATTATAGAGGGCTGCCTGTGGGTAGCCCTTTCTGGTTATATTTTGATTTGTTTCGAAATAATTTTTGTTTTAATCTCTTTTTCTTTTCGTTTTAATTTGTATTTTTGTCCCGTCAGCAAAATGAGATAATACCTATGAAAAAACAATTACTGATCTTTTTAACAATTTGTTGTTTCCCGTTTATGCTAAATGCACAAATGCCGGAACGTACTCCCGGGAATATTGCAAAATACAAAGAATTGTGCCGTGCTCATATTTATAAAGATATGAAAGGCATGTATCGTGAAGCCGGAGGAGCTTTAGTCTTTCCGTTCCTTGCTCCGGGAAGTAATCAATACTTGGATATGCTATGGGATTGGGATTCTTGGTTGAGCAACATCGCTCTGCGTCAAATCTTATTAGAGAACGGCACGGAAAAGGATAAGCAGGAGGCCCTGAAGTATGAACAGGGATGCATCCTCAATTCCTTGCACTATGGAGGTATGGACGGTTGGATTCCTATCTGGATAGAACGGAATGCCCCTAGCCGCGAAGAGATGTTGAAAACACGGAACCCTTGGAAAAGCAATATGCACAAACCTACATTGGCACAACATGCCGCCTTTATTGTCCGCAATATGAACGGGGATGCGGAGTGGTTGCGCGATGATTTTTATACGTTGCAGGCATTTGTCTGTAAATATTTGAATTTTCATCGTCACAAGGCGACCGGGTTATTCTATTGGGAAACTGATGAGGCTATCGGAGTTGATAATGATCCCAGTACTTTTTATCGTCCTCAAGGCAGTTCGGGATCCATCTTCTTGAACGCGTTGATGTATCGCGAATTACAGGCTATGGCATACTTGGCCGGCTGTCTGAATTTGGATGATATAGCAGTTTCCTTTGAGAAAGAAGCGGCGGTATTGAAAGGAAAGGTACAAGAACATTGTTGGGACCCGCGTGACCGTTTTTATTATAGTGTGGATTTGAATCTGCTTCCGGTGGAGAAACCGGATATAAAGGGGCTGTACCCGGGACAATTGTTTCTGCACGTAGGGCAGCCGCGTGATTATGATTGTTTGATTCAGCGTCTTAGTGTGTGGAGCGGATTTATGGCGATGTGGGCTGAAATAGCCACTCCGGAGCAAGCAAAGGAAATAGTGCGGATTCATTTTCATGATACTTGCTCCTTTAACGCTCCGGCGGGAATCCGTACTTTGTCTCCTTTGGAAAAAATGTATAATGTACGTGCCAGTGGGAATCCGTCTTCCTGGCAAGGTCCGGTTTGGATTAATGTGAATTATCTGGTCTTTCGTGGATTGGTGAAATATGGATTTACGGAAGAGGCCCGGGAATTGGCGGAAAAGACCATTTTGCTTTTGGGACGTGACTATGAACGTTTCGGGGCATTACATGAATATTATCTGCCTGATAATGGTGAGCCGGTATTGAATAAAGGTTTTCAGAACTGGAATTTACTGGTGTTGAATATGGCTGCATGGTTGGATGGGAAACCGTTCGTTACTGAATTCTAGGTATGAAGCTGCCTCTTGACATAGAGCGGGAATTAATTCGGAAACTTATAAATGGAGACAAGATTGCTTTCAGCCATCTTTTCTCTTTTTATAAGTCCCAGGTCCTTTATTATTGTGTCCATTTTGTCAAGGATAAAGAGATAGCTGAGGATATAACACAAGATATTTTTTTGACCGTTTGGGAAAAGAAGGAAGATATTCGGATTGAGCAGTCTTTTTCCGCTTTTCTTTATACTATAGCAAGAAATCGTATTTACGATATATTTCGTTCTCTGTCTGCCCGATCTGTGCTATACGAAAAACTGATGGAACAGGCCATTGATTATGTAGATGATGTAGAGAAGAGTCTGGAAGAAAAGAATATTCAGGAATTGATTGCACAGGCTTTGGAGCAGTTGAGTCCGCGCCAACGGGAGATTTTCGAATTGAGCCGGAATAGAGGACTGTCTCATAAAGAAATAGCTGAACAACTTGGTTTGTCTGTTTATACCGTGCAAGATCATATAAAAAATGCATTAGAGAAAATTCGTGCTTATCTGATCCCTTTCATAAGTGCCTGTCCAATACTTGTAAGCCTAATCATATTAAAATACGTTAAACCATAAGATTCCTATCCCCACCTTTTGCTTTTGATTCGTATCCTTTATAGAGAAACGAAAGAAATGCATAATGAAAGAAAAACAAAAGATACATTATTCGGTTTGGAAAAGATTTGTTGACGGTATTTATACCTGTAAGGATATTGAGGAGCTGTTGGCAGACAAAAAGACAGACCGGTCAAAAGACTTTGATGAAGCTTCTGCTTGTTTATGGAAAACTGGTGAGGAAGAGTCTTCATCCTCATGGGAGGAATGGATTTCCAATGAGCGTCAGGCACTTCAAATTATCAGCAATTACGAGGACAGGCGTCGGAGTCACTCTATCTATTTAGTAAAAAAATGGGGGAGCATTGCTGCGGCTGTATTGCTTTGCATCGTTTTGAGCGTAGTTTATTTTGCTAATCCGGCAGACATGAAGGTTGCTCAATATGAAATACACGTACCTTATGGTAAAAGACAAAAAGTGGTGCTCCCTGACGGGACAAAAGTGATCTTGAATGCAGGCTCTTATATGAAATATCCGAGGCAGTTTGGAAAAGAAGACCGTTACGTTCATTTCAAGGGAGAGGCTTATTTTGATGTAGCTAAAAATAAAGACTGTCCTTTCATTATTCAAAGTCAGGATTATAAAATACGTGTTTTGGGTACTACTTTTAATCTGAATAATTATGAAGATAGTGAGGAACTGCAACTGACTCTATGCACAGGAAAGGTGCTGATGAATTTCGGCGAAGAACAATTGAAACTGACTCCCGGAGAGCAATTGGTATTGGATAAAACCAATATGCATCTGGAACGTGAGCATGTGAATACTCAAAATTATATGTTGTGGATGCAGAACAAGTTATACTTTAACCGTACTCCGATACAAGAAGTGACGAGGAGGTTGGAACGGGTGTATAACTACACTATACAATTGGACTCAAGTTTTGTCTTTAATAATTTTCTTTCAGGTACGCATGATAATAGGAGTTTGGAGGCGGTTTTGGAGTCCATTCGCTTGGCTACGGGAATTAAATACAGGAAAGAAAACAATTCGTATATTCTATATAAATAATACCTTAATAATTAAATAATCAAGATCTATGAAACAACATGCGAAGAGGGCTTCGTGGGCCCGAGTATTGCTTGTACCGACCTTGTTGCTAGGTTCGGCATCCATGGCTGCTTTCCCTGTGCATGCAGCACAAGTTGAATTGAATCAGACTGTTACATTGCAGATGCGTAAAGTAAAATTGGCTGATGTGTTCAAGAAACTGAGTAACCTTTCCGGTTATGAGTTTTTCTATGATGAGAGTGTTGTCCAAAAGTATAATACGATTGATATTGATTTGGACAATGTAAGTTTCGACCAGGCTTTAGAGCAAATCAGGAAACAAACTAGTCTGCAATTGAGCAAGGTGAATAATACCATTGTGGTGAGTCTTGCCAAACAAGTACTGGCATCTTCCGGTAAAGTACAGGCTTCCAGGCATAGAGTCACCGGTAGAGTAACCGATGCTAATAATGAACCGCTGATTGGGGTAAGTATAGTTATTCAAGGAAATAGCGGAGGAACTATAACGGATATTGACGGACGTTATACGTTGGAAGAAGTGGATGCCGATGCCACTTTGGTCTTCTCTTACATCGGTTATGTTCCACAGAAAATAGTTGTCGGAAATCAGCAGACATTGAATGTACAAATGAAAGAAGACAATCAGACTTTGGAAGAAGTCGTAGTAATAGGTTATGGTGTGCAAAAGAAAAGGGATATGACCGGTTCCATTGCTTCTATTAAAAGTAAGGATATCACAGCTATTCCTACTACCAATGCCTTGGAGGCATTACAAGGAAAAGTAGCCGGACTTGATCTTACAAACTCTTCGGGGCAAGCAGGAAGCACACCTAATTTTACAATCCGTGGAGAGCGTTCATTGACGGCTAGTAATGCTCCGTTGATTCTTGTGGATGGTATTGATTATGGTACCTCGCTAGATATAAATCCCACTGATATAGAATCTATTGAAGTGTTAAAAGATGCCTCTTCTACAGCTATTTATGGAACACGGGGTGCGAATGGTATTATTATGATTACGACTAAAAAGGGAAAAGAAGGAAAGTCAAAAGTATCCTTTAATGCTTTTGTTTCTTCTACCATGATAACTGATTATCCTGATATCATGGATGCTGAAGAATATGCCCAATACAAAAGAGAGGCCTATCGGGACAGAACAACAGGAAAATACGCAGAGGATGCTGCTGTATTTGCTCCTGAAGAACTGACTTATCTGGAAAAAGGATATGATACGAACTATCGTGACATGTTGATGCACAACGGATTTAACCAAAATTATGAGGTGTCTGTATCCGGGGGCAATACGAAAACCAAACATAATATATCTTTGGGTTACAGAAGCGAAGAGGGACTCTTTAAGGATGATAACTATAAACGGTATAATGCCCGTGTAGCACTGGACCATCAATTGTTTGACAATGTGCAGGTAGGGACAAACATTATCTATGCCTATGTAGATAAGAATAATCGTTATAGTCCGCTGAATATGGCTAATAAAATTGTTCCTATCTCGAAACCTTATGATGAGGAGGGGAATTTAGTGATGTATCCGTCTCCCGGTTATAATACTCAGATGAATCCGTTGATTGACGATCAGGAGGGCATGCGTGTGGATAATACCATCCAGGAGCGTTTCTTCGGCAGCTTGTACCTGAACTGGAATATCACCAAGGATATTTTATTCCGTACAACGCTGGGATTGAACTCAGTGAATGTGCGTAGAGGCTTTTTCTGTGATAAGAACTCGTTGCAGGGAAGTGGCAAGGATTCACAATCCTATAAAGAGCACACCATGACACGTAATCTGACATGGGAGAATGTGCTGACTTATTCAAAGGACTTCTCTGATATCCATAGTTTGCAGGCAATGGTTGGAACCAGTACGATTCTCAACTCTAAAGAATATACCTATGCAGGTGGAAAGGGACAAGTATATGCTGATAACTGGTTCCATAATTTGTATTCCAATGAAAAAGAAATCACTATAAAGAGTTCACTGGTCGATCAAAATCTGGCTTCCTTCTTTGGGCGTGTTAATTATAAATTGATGGATCGCTATATGCTGACTGCTTCTTTGCGTGCCGATGGTTCTTCTGTTTTTGCACCAGGTAAGAAATGGGGCTACTTTCCGTCTGTAGCACTGGCCTGGCGTATCAATGAAGAGAATTTCCTGAAAAATGTGGATGCTATTTCAAATTTAAAACTCCGGTTGAGTTGGGGACAATCTGGCCAATGTGCTATTGATCCTTATCAAACCGTTGGTTTGCTGGGTAACTCCACTTATTCGTTCAATAATGAGGGAGCTTATGGATTCTATCCTAAAACGATGTCAAACAAGGAACTGACTTGGGAAACTACCACGCAGTATAACCTTGGTCTGGATTTCGGATTTTTTAATAATCGTATTTCAGGTAGTATTGATATTTACAAGGCAGAAACCCGGGATATTTTAATGAATCGTGTAATTCCATCTATTAACGGTTATGCTTCGGTTATGGAAAATATCGGTAAGACTGAAAGTACTGGTGTTGATTTGACACTGAGCACGGTTAATATTCAAAACAAGAACTTCTCCTGGTTCTCAGATTTCTCATTGTCACACAATAGGGAAAAAATAAAAGAACTTGCTTCGGGACAATTAAAGGATGAGGCGAATGCTTGGTTTGTAGGAGAACCTTTCAAAGTGTTTTATGATTATAAGAAAGAAGGTATCTGGCAATTGGGTGAAGAGGCTGCCGCTGCTGCCAATGGACAGGAACCGGGTGATATAAAGGTACAGGATGTGGATGGTAATGGTGTCATAACGACAGATGATCGTATCATTTACAGTCAGCGTCCGGATGTAACTTTTGGTTTCAATAATACTTTTAATTATAAGGGGTTTGATTTGTCTGTATTCTTGTATGCTCGTTTGGGTCAGTGGATTGCGTATGATTATAATACTACGTATCGTATCAATGCGTTGGAAAATGGTGGAAATGTAGATTACTGGACTCCCGAGAACCCTACCAATGCTTTTCCGCGTCCTAATAAAAGTAAGAGTTATACACAGGTTACTTACTATTCAACGTTGAAGTATGAAGATGGTTCTTTCTTTAAAATACGCGATATTACGTTGGGATATACTTTCAAACCGGAACTTTTGAAACATCTCAATCTATCCAGACTCCGTGTATATGCTACAGCAAAGAATTTCTTTACTTTCAGCAAGATTGATAATTATGATCCCGAACAGGGAGGAAGTATTTCTTTCCCTATGACAAAACAACTTGTATTTGGTCTGAATATAGAATTTTAACTGGTAAAGAATGAAAATTATGAAACGAATTACATTATTATATGCATTGGCAGCTACTCTTATGGTTTGCTCGGGCTGCTCTGATTTTTTGGAAGAACACAATCGTAGTGCGGTTACTACCGAAGGTGGTTATTATGATACTGAGAAAGGTTTTGAGTCTTTGATTAACTCTTGTTATACTCCCTTGCGTTTTTGGGGTGGAAAGTCTGCTGCTATGGCATTCAGTGAAACGGGAACGGATATATTGGCTCCGGGCGGCGGTTGTGATTATCCCGCCATTGTTTCTTATCAGAATGATTTTGATGGGACCAATCCTATCAGTAAAGAGTATTATGACCGTTTTTACAAAGCGATCAACTTTTGTAATACAGCCATCTATCATGTAAAGAATGTTCCGTTCAGTGATAAGGCACTTACCAGTAAACGAGAAGCAGAGGTGCGTTTCTTACGGGCGTATTATTATTGGATTCTGGTGGAAACATTTGGAGATACTTATTATACGGATCAGCCATCGGAGTCTATTGTTATGGCACCTAGGAAAACCTCGGTTTCAGAGATTTATACTCATATTTTTGAAGATTTGGATTTTTGTATGGATAGCCGGTTGTCTGTTGCGCAATCGGATGGAGGGCGTGTTACGATGTGGGCTGCCAAAGCTTTGAAGGCTCGTTTGCTATTGACTAGAGCAAGTGAATTGAATGATAAAGCATTGTATGAACAAGCCTATACTTTGGCAAAAGAAGTGATTGATAATGGCCCTTTTGAGTTATCAAAGGATTTTGCCTCAGTATTTGATATGGAAAATTCTGATGGAAATGGCAATAAGGAAGTGATTTGGTATATTGATTATTCTTCTACCAATCAGTTGTATAATCAGGAAATGGATAATGATATTATTCGTTCAGGGGGTAACCATACTCATTTGATTTTCTGTATGAAGTATGATGACCAGCCCGGTATGGTCAGAAGCATAGAATATGGTCGTCCTTTTAATCACTATATGCCGACGCGTTATTTGCTGGATTGTTATGACGAGAATATAGACCAACGTTTTGAAGTGACTTTCCGTTCGTTATGGAAGGCTAATGGAGGAAAAACCGGAGATAACTACCCTTATATGGTACAAGGGGATACTGCTATATGGGTAACAAAAGATGTTGTTCCTCAGGTAAAGCGTCAGTGGGCCAAAGGACGTTATCAGATACTTGATCGGACAGATATTTATCATGAAGATGGTTCTGTAAAAAGTCAGAAACAATGTATGCCTATCTCTAAATTTGAAGACCCTACTCGTGCTACGGTGAACGAGGATCGTGGAACACGGGATGCTTTTATAATCCGTGTGGCAGAAATGTATTTAATTGTGGCGGAAGCAGGAGCAAAAGCCGGCAAGGCGGATGCGTTGGCTTATATGAATATTCTTCGTGCCCAAAGAGCTAAGGCTGGCAAAGAGGAGGCTATGAAAGTTGCTCAAAGTGACATTGAGGATATTGATTTCATATTGGATGAACGTGCTCGGGAATTGGTCGGAGAACAATTGCGTTGGTTTGATTTGAAACGAATGGGAAGTGAAATATTTATCCGTCGGATAAAAGCCGGAAATCCTGATGCCGGTAAAAATGTGAAAGCTTATCATATGTTGCGTCCATTTCCACAAACTTTATTGGACGCCATAACGAATAAAGACGAATTTTTACAAAATGAGGGATATAAATAGGCTTGTAGGAAATAGGGTGAAAAGGTAGTTAGGAAAAATGGCAGCTGTTGGTTCTTATACCAAAGTTGCCGTTTTTTTCTATTTTAACCTTGTATTTTATGTCTAATTGATAATTTATTCTAGGAGGAAATCTACATTTGGTTATCTTTGTACTTTGTTTGGTAAATCGATATAAAATGGAAAACACAATAAAGTTAAAATATATATGGGGCATCTTGTTGTTAGCTCTTCATTTTGTTTTTGTCAAAGGACAACCGATTTGTGTTGCACGTCAATATACTGTTAGAGATGGATTGATTCAAAGTAATCCGGCGCAGATTCTTCAAAGTCATAATGGTTTTATATGGGTTAGTACTTGGAATGGGGTAAGCCGGTTTGATGGACGCGATTTCGAGACTTTTCAGTTTGATTCTCTTTTGAACCAGCACATGCAGCGGCTGGAGAATACGGCCGACGGCAATTTATGGATGATTGCATACGATCGTCATAGCCTGTATTTATATGATATTCATGAAAATAAGCTGATTAATGTTCTGAAACAGTATGAACAACATTTTAATACTCCGTTGCAAATAGAAAATTTGTATCCTTTATCCAAAGGGATTACTTGGGTTACTTTAAATAATGGAGGATGTTTCAGAATTTCAGATAAAGAGTGTACTGTTTCTTCAGGGATTCAGTATATTACAGCTATTGATGATGTGGAACTGGGGAAAGTCAGTAGGGTCTTTGAAGATAAACAGGGAGAGGAATGGGTATTTAGTGACAAGGGAGTTAGCATATTTGGCAAGCGGACCATTAGTTCATATCCCTTTTCTATGTTCGAAACAATGGATAATCTTGTTTTTCTTGCATCACAGAATGGCAGGCTAGCCTATTATGATGTAAATACCATGCAATTCAACATCGTTCCTTTTCAAGAGAAGATTCAGCATATAAACGGAATTAAAGTGTTGAAAGATAATCAGCTGGCTGTTTTGTCTGATAAAGGTTTGTACCTATGCCGTTTCCCTGAACTGGCGATGGAGAAATATGATTTCTCTCTTCCGGGGCATGACGATGCGGCTGTGAGAAAAGTCTATCAGGATTCTAAAGGATTTCTATGGATATTTACCGGATTGCCGGGAATTATCCGGCTTGATCCGGAAACCGGAGTGAAACAATATTTGAATACTCCTTCCGGATACATGGCTTCTTCTCCGGAAAATGAACTCTTTATTTATGAAGATCCTAACGGAGTGGTTTGGACTATTCCTTATAAAGGTATATTCAGTTATTATGACGAAAAGAGCCGGGAGTTAAAAGTTTATTTTACACCGGGAAGGAATCATATACCTTATTCTCCTATTATTAAAACAACTTATGTTGACAAACAAAATAATTTGTGGATCAAATCCCAGCGCTCATTTATAAAAATGTTCTTTCCGCCTAGTCCCTATACTTATAGGGAGTTGGACAATTATTTTGATACAAAATCATTTCTGTTTGATAGCGACGAACATTTATGGATTGCAACAAAGAAAGGGATTATACGTATTATGGATTCACAGAAAAACTTGCTGGGTTATTTGTCGCCTGATGGGGAACTGGCTCAAACGGAAACAGTTTTTGCAGAAGGTGGAATCTATGTCATGCTGAAGGATCAGGCGCAGACAATATGGCTTGGCAGTAAGGAAAACGGATTGTTCAGGCTTGTTCCTCGGAATCGTCCTTATCATTATGAGGTATATCATTATATGAATAATCCGTCGGATCCTTATTCCATCAGTGACAATAAAATATCATGCATTGATGAGGATCATAACGGACGTATTTGGATTGGTACTTACGGTGGCGGATTGAATTTGGTTGAGGAAAAGGAAGATGGGGCGATACGTTTTATTCATGCGGAGAATAAATTGTCCGGTTTTCCTATTAATCGTACCAACAGTATTCGTTGTATGGTGGAGGGACCCGGTCATACTATGCTGGTGGGTACTATAGAAGGTTTGATTACTTTTTCTTCTGATTTTTCGGATTACGAAAATATTCGTTTTTATCTTAACCTTCCTCGTCCGCAGGCGGCTGACGGGTTGTGTAGTGCTGATGTGATGTCTGTTTTACGAACGACAGATGAAACTATCTATTGTTATTGTTATGGAGGTGGCCTTTGCAAGTTGGTTTCATCAAATTTATTATCTGATGAACTTCGATTCCGGTCGTTCGGCAAAGAGACATCTCCGTTGGCTAGAGCCTTGATTGAAGATAAAAATCATAATATATGGATCGGCTCGGAAACGGATATCACTCTGTTTGATGTGCACGATCAGACTTTTGAGTCTTTTGGAGAAACTTTTTTCAATCGTTCTTTTAATTATAGTGAATGTCTTCCGGTTGCAGACAGGCAAGGGGATATCTTAATGGGTACAGAAGGCGGTATGCTTGTCTTTTCTCCGGATAGTATCGTTAAGCAGGCTTATGAAGCTCCTATTGTAGTGACAGGTATAAAATATTCGGAGGATAATTTATCTCATGTATTGAGTGATGCGGATTATTTAGAGATTCCTACCCGGCGGAGGAATTTTACCATCTCATTTGCTGCGTTGGATTATACTAATTCCTTGGATATCGAGTATGCTTATAAGTTGGATGATAATCAATGGTATTATATAGGTAAGAAGAACTCGGTTAGTTTTGTAAGTCTTCCGGCAGGAAAATATCAATTTCAGATAAAGGCGACCAATGGGGATGGTATTTGGATGAACTCTGTGAAAACGGTTACTTTACAGGTATTACCCACCTTTTGGGAAACCGGTTGGGCTAAGGCTTTTTATATAGTTGTTGTCTTGGTGATATCTTTAGCTATCGGATATATTTTTTTCTATATTTACTATTTGAAACACAAGGTAAATATGGAACAAAGATTGGCGGAAATAAAAGTACGTTCTTTTATTGATATCTCACATGAACTACGTACTCCTTTAACCCTTATATCCGGTCCGGTATCCGAAGTGTTGTCCCAGGAGCCTTTGACTTCCCGGACCCGGCATCATCTTCAATTGGTGCAGAAAAATATCAATCGTATGTTATTGCTCATTAATCAAGTATTGGATTTCAGAAAGATACAGAATAAAAAAATGGGCTTGACTATTGAATACCGGGATATCATTATCATGCTTCATAATATAATGGATAATTTCCGATTGTTGTCTGAAGAGAAAAATATAAATTTTTCTCTTCAGACAACGTTGCCTTCTGTTTTTTTGTGGATAGATAGTGATAAGTTCGAGAAAATTATCTTTAACTTGCTTTCCAATGCCTTTAAGTATACACCGGATAACAAGTCGATTACCTTGATTGTGATGGAAAGCGGACAGTTTGTTTCGATTGCCGTAAAAGATGAAGGTATTGGCATTCCCAAAGATAAAGTGCCATCCATATTTGAACGTTTCACTACAGTGTCCAAGGAAAATGACATGCAGCCTTCATCGGGTATAGGGCTTTCGCTGGTGAATGAGTTGGTTAAAATGCTGCATGGGGAAATTCAGGTCGAAAGTGAAGTAAAGAAAGGAAGTGTATTCAAACTGGTTTTGCATAAGGGAAAGGAAATATATGCTCAGGATAAAAATGTTGAATATATATTGAACGACACTTCGGAAGAACAGGAAACGGTCTTGGCGGAACCGGAACAAAATGATGAAATATCTTTGCCGGACATGCCTCCGGCAACAAAAGAAACTTTAGTAAAAGTGATGGTAGTGGAGGATAATGCTGAGTTGCGTCAATTTATATGTGAAATATTGTCGGGTACTTACCGTGTTGTTGGAGTTGCCGATGGAGTGATGGCATTGGAAGAGATAGAAGAGGAAGTTCCGGATTTTATTATTACAGATATTATGATGCCGCGTATGGATGGTATTGAATTGATAAGGCACATCAAGGAGAATGTCAATACTTGTGATATCCCTATTATTATCCTTTCTGCAAAATCGTCTGTTGAGGATCGTATTCAAGGTTTACAATTAGGGATTGATGATTATATACCTAAACCTTTCAGCAGCGATTATTTAAAATCGAGAATTGAGAACTTGATCAGGCAAAGAAAAGTGCTTCAGTCGGCTTTTTTGTCAAAATATGGTGCTCAGCCGAAGAAAGAACCTTTAGAAGCCATCGCTTATCCTGTGTCGCAAATTGTTCCTTTGGATGAGCTGTTTATGCAGAAGCTGGTAGGGTTTATGGAAGAGAATTACAGTAATCCGGGACTGCGGGTTAATGATCTGGCAGAGTTCATGAATATGAGCCGTTCTGTATTCAATCGGAAAGTGAATGGTATCATGGGGATTTCTCCGATAGAATATATAAAGAATTATAGGTTGAATAAAGCGAAAAGTTTTATACAAAGTGGTATGTCTTTCTCTGAGGTTGCTTTTGCCGTCGGCTTCTCTGATCCCGGTTACTTTGGCAAGGCGTTTAAAAAAGCATTTAATCAGACTTTGACTGAGTATAAAAATAATAACTAAGTTCCGTTTTGTGCTGTTTATGAAGGTAAATAGCAAGAAAATACCTTATTGATGTAAGATTTTACCTTTGGTTCTCAAGGGTAAAATCTATCTTTGTGCTCATTGACACAGTATGAAAATGTTCCGGAAAACTTTTATGAATATAATTTTTTAAACATGATAGGATGAGTACGAAATTTTATGTAATAGCTGTTTGGACGCTGTTAAGTTTTGTGGTAAAAGTAAATGCACAAGACAAAGTGGAATGTTGGGACCGGTTTGAGTTGAGTTTTAAACAGGTGACCAAAGGGAATCCTTTTGATACACGTCTTTCCGCTACTTTCATTTGTGGAAAGGAAAAGAAAACGGTGGAAGGATTTTATGATGGTGAGAATACTTATAGGATACGGTTTATGCCTGCTGTCGCCGGGGAATGGAGGTATGTTACATCTTCCAGTATAGGAGCTATGAATGGTCGGAAAGGTACATTCACAGTGGTACCCGCCGGAAAAGATAATCATGGCATGGTGTTGGTGGACGGAGAACATAATTTTAAATATGCGGACGGTACCCGTTATTATCCGATGGGTACGACGGCCTATGCATGGACACATATGAAGGAAACGACTCAGGAGGCTACTTTGAAATCGTTTGGTGAAGCCGGTTTTAATAAGGTAAGGATGTGTGTGTTTCCTAAAAACTATTCTTTAGTGAAAGACGAGCCCGCGCTTTATCCTTTTGAAATGGAGAAGACGATAAAAGATAAGGAAGGAAATGAAAGGAAAGAATGGGACTTTGACAGATTTGACCCGGCTTTTTTTCAGCATTTGGAGAAACGGATAGACCAACTGAACCGTTTGGGGATTGAGGCGGATTTGATCCTTTTCCATCCTTATGATAAAGGAAGATGGGGCTTTGATGCTATGTCGAATGAGGTGAATGTACGTTATATTAAATATATTACTGCGCGTTTGGCTTCTTTTAGAAATGTATGGTGGTCTATGGCAAACGAGTGGGATTATGTAAAAGCGAAAACTGTGGACGATTGGAAGCTGTTGACGAAAACAGTGGTTGAGAATGATCCTTATCGCCATTTATGTTCTATTCATGGAGCGACGGCTACTTATTTTGATTATTGGATGCCTGAATTTACCCATGTCAGCATACAAGATGAGGCACCGGTACTGAGTTCTACCGCTTCTGCTACTTTAAGAAAAATTTATCGCAAACCGGTTATATGTGATGAGGTTGGGTATGAAGGGAATCTACCTTATCGTTGGGGAAGGTTAAGTCCGCAGCAGATGACTTACTTTATTTTGAATGGTTTGTTGGGTGGGATTTATGTCACTCACGGTGAATGTTATCAGCAGGGGAACGAACCTATCTTTTGGGCGCAAGGGGGATCTTTAAAAGGTGAAAGCTGGAAACGTGTGAAATTTTTGAGAACGATTCTTGAAGCTGCTCCCTATCCGTTGGAGATGGCAGATATCAGTCGTGACTTGGTTACTTCTACTGCTGGACCAGACTATTATCTGGTCAATATGGGAAAAGATGTGAAAGGTTTCTGGACTTTTAATCTGCCGGTAAAAAATGCAGATTATAACAAATTGCAAAAGAATAAACGGTTTAAAGTAGAGATTATTGATGTGTGGGCCATGACTGTCACGGAATATCCTGTGATATTTGAAACAACAGAGGAATTGGATTATCGTGTTTTTGATATACATCATCGGGGAGTAAGAATTCCGGATACTCCTTATATTGTTCTTAGAATAACAGAGGTGAAATGATGGGATAAGCCTTCTGACGGGAGATGATTGATTTTTTTTATCATAAAAAAGGCTAATAGTTTTCGATTCTTTTTGTTTTAGCTTAAATTTGCGGTATAATTAACTCCCTAGATACACTAAAATGTTAAATACAGTAGAAGAAGGATTGGAAGATATTCGTCAGGGCAAAGTATTGATCGTTGTTGATGACGAAGATCGTGAAAACGAAGGCGATTTTATCGTTTCAGGAGAAAAGATTACTCCTGAAATTGTAAATTTTATGATTACTCATGGCAGAGGGTTGTTATGTGCTCCTCTGCCACGTTCACGTTGTGAAGAACTTGGTCTGGCTCCGATGGCAGAAGAAAACACTTCATTGCTAGGTACACCGTTTACTATGTCGGTAGATTTAAGAGGGTATGGCTGTACTACGGGAGTTTCTGCTTTCGACCGTTCGTCAACAATAAAAGCTTTGGTGGCAGGAAATCTGAATCCTTCCGAGTTTGCTCGTCCGGGGCATGTGTTCCCCCTTTACGGTGCGGAAAATGGAGTATTGGAACGTAATGGACATACCGAAGCTACACTGGATATGACAAGAATGGCAGGTTTGAAACCCGGAGGAGCTCTTGTTGAAATTTTGAATGAAGATGGTACAATGGCGCGTCTTCCCCAACTAGGTGAGATTGCAGCAAAATTCGGTTTGAAAATTGTTTCCATTAAGGATATTCAGGAATATCGTAAAAAACATAACCTCTAAATCTAATAAATATGGCACTCAATCAAAGAAGAGTAAAGATATTGCATCTGATTCGTGAAGACGGACATGCAAAAGTTCAGGACCTTAGTAAAATTTTCAATGTGACGGATGTAACGATCCGTCAGGATTTGGAAGCCTTGGAACAAATGGGGTATATCCAAAGAGAGCATGGAGGTGCGTTTCTGAAAGGAGTAGGGTCGTTTGCCAAGACCGGACAATTGTTCAATCAGACTCATTTGGAGGAAAAGAAAGAAATTGCTCAGAAAGCTATTCAGTTTATTCAGGAGGGGGACAGTATAATTCTTGATTCCGGTTCTACAACTACAGAGATCGCAAAGCTTTTAATGAATTATAAGGACCTGACAGTCATTACTAATGCTTTGAATATAGCTTTGATTTTAGGTGAGAATCATGGTATTAATCTAATTGTTACCGGAGGTGAGTTCAAGGCTCCTACACTTTCTTTGACAGGAAAAATGGCGGCCGATTCATTTAAAGATATACGCGCTAATAAATTGTTTCTAGCTACAGCTGGTATTTCTTCGGATATGAAACTGACTTATCCTAGTCTAAGTGATTTGGTCGTGAAATCTGCTATGATAGAATCTGCCAGTAAAGTGTATCTGGTGGCTGATTGTTCAAAAATAGGTGTCAGTGCTTTTGCTAGTTTAGGCTCGGTTTCATTAGCAAATGCTATTATTACAGATAGTACTATAACCGAGGAGGATTTTGAAAGATTAAAAGAATTAGAGGTCGAAGTAATCTGATTCTTACTGAAATAAAGGTAATATGGGTGATTGAGAATGTTGGAAAATACATTCTTGATCACCTTTTTTATCAACTCTGATTTTTGCTTCCCTATTTGTCCTTATTGTTTGCTTCTTTTTTTATAACTGTTCTGCTGGGTACAAAAGAGACGATCGAAGAGTCTTATTTATATAGAGATATAACCTTGTTGACAGAATAAATTAATTGTCCCGGTTTATAGGTTATATGGAAATATATTGTTAATATAATCAAATTGAATTTCAT
This sequence comes from Phocaeicola sp. RTP21198st1_B8_RTP21198_201120, assembly GCF_040929485.1. Classification (NCBI taxonomy): domain Bacteria; kingdom Pseudomonadati; phylum Bacteroidota; class Bacteroidia; order Bacteroidales; family Bacteroidaceae; genus Phocaeicola; species Phocaeicola sp. RTP21198st1_B8_RTP21198_201120. The sequence continues at coordinate 27,229 of NZ_JBCOCI010000028.1, forward strand.
TTTCTTTCGTTTAATGTTGGATAATTCCGGTTGAATTCCGTTATTTGCGAAAGAATAAGAAAATAAATGATAATAATATGCAAGTTGAAACGTTAGAATTACAATCGGAAAAGAATCGGAAACGATTGGTTGAGATTGTGTATAAAGCAAAAGCAGGGCACATTGGAGGTGATCTATCGTGTCTTAACGTGCTTACAGCACTTTATTTTGATATAATGCGTGTTTGGCCGGATAAACCAAAGGAAACGAAAAGAGATCGTTTTGTAATGAGTAAGGGACACTGTGTGGAGGCTTTATATGTTACTCTTGAGGCAAAAGGCTTTATTTCTCATGAGATAACCGATACTTTAGGTGAGTTCGGGTCTATTTTGTCCGGTCATCCTACTATAGAGGTACCGGGTATTGAAGTAAATACGGGAGCTTTAGGGCATGGCTTGTCTGTAGGCGTTGGAATGGCGATTGCTGCCAAAATGGATAAAGCTGATTATAAAACGTATGTACTGATGGGAGATGGTGAGCAAGGGGAAGGTTCGATATATGAAGCTGCTATGGCAGGAAACCAATATAAATTGGATAATCTGGTAGCCATTATTGACCGTAATCGTTTGCAGATCAGCGGTACAACCGAGGAGGTCATGTCATTGGAGAGTATGCGTGACCGCTGGACTGCTTTCGGCTGGGATGTGTTGGAAATGAATGGGGATGAAATGGAAGATATCATCCGGACTTTCCATTCTATTGATTATACGAATAAAAAGCCTCATTTGCTTATCTCCCATACAACAAAAGGGAAAGGAGTATCTTATATGGAAGGCATTGCAAAATGGCATCATGGCGTGCCTACAGCCGAACAATATGAAGAGGCTGTTCGCGAGATATCCGAAAGAATTGAAAAACTAGAAAAAGAAAACAATGGCAAATAATATAATAGCGTGCAGAAAGAGCTTTACAGATACATTACTGGAGTTGGCTCGTCAGGATAAAGATATTGTGGCGGTTACAACAGACGCCAGGGGTTCTGTTACTTTGGGAGATTTTGCAAAAGAATTACCCGCACAGTTTGTAGAATGTGGAATAGCCGAACAGGATGCGGTAGGAATTTCAGCAGGTTTGTCACATAGCGGAAAAAAAGTGTTTGTATGTGGCCCGGCTTGCTTCTATGTGGCCCGTAGCTTGGAACAGGTGAAAGTTGATTTGGCTTATAGTCAGAATAATGTGAAGATATTGGGAGTGAGTGGTGGTGTCGCATACGGTGCTTTAGGGGCTACTCATCATAGTCTGCATGATATTGCCGTATTAAGAACTTTTCCGGGAATGAATATCGTTCTCCCCTGTGATGCCCGTCAGACACGCAAGCTGGTCAAGCTATTGGTCGATTATCCCGAACCGGTGTATGTACGTGTAGGAAGAGCTGCTGTTCCCGATGTGTATGAGAATGATGATTTTGATTTTGTTCTGGGAAAAGCTAATATGTTGCTGGATGGTACGGACCTGACCATCATTGTCGCCGGAGAAACGGTTTATCATGCTTATCAAGCTGGTTTGATGTTACAGGAGAAAGGCATTAAGGCACGTGTGTTGGATATGTCTTCCATAAAGCCTGTTGATGTGGAAGCTATCAAGAAAGCGGCAGAAGAAACCGGAAGAATTATCACTGTGGAAGAGCATAGTCAGTTTGGTGGTTTGGGAGCTATTGTGGTTGAGACGCTTTCTGAAAATCCGGTTCCGGTACGTATTATCGGTATTCCCGATGAAAATGTAGTTCATGGAAACTCTCATGAAATCTTTGCTCATTATGGGTTGGATAAAGAAGGAATCTGTAAGGCTGCTCTTGAATTCATGAAAAAATAAACATGTCCTTTTAAAATCTAATAGTATGATTAGCAAAATAATTACCATAGACCAAAGTACTTCGGCGACAAAAGCTATGCTGTTCTCTGAAAGTTGCGAATTGTTGCATCGGGTCAATATAGAGCATCAGCAATTCTATCCGCAACTAGGATGGGTGGAACACGATGCCGAAGAAATTTATAAAAATACCATAGAAGCTATACATTGTTTGCTAGAGAAGGAGGAAGTGAATGGGAAAGACATTTCTTATTCTCTTGCCATCACAAATCAGCGTGAAACGGTAGTTGTTTGGAATAAGCGGACTGGTAAACCTGTTTATCACGCTGTGGTATGGCAATGCCAGCGAGGGGCAGCAATTTGCAAGGAACTGAAAGATAAGGGATACAGCGAACTGGTACAACGAAAGACCGGATTGCTTATCGATCCTTATTTTTCTGCCAGTGGTGCTAAGTGGATATTGGATAACGTGGAAAATGCACGTGAACTGGCAGAAAAAGGCGATTTGTTGATGGGAACTATTGATTCCTGGCTGATTTGGAAACTGACCGAAGGCAGGAATCATCTGACAGATTATACGAATGCGTCGCGTACCATGCTTTTTAATATTCATACTTTAGACTGGGATGAAGAGTTGTTGAAACTCTTCACTATCCCCCGGAGTATGATGCCGGAAGCTTTGCCCTGTGATGCTATTTTTGGAGAAACAACGATAGAGGGTTTGTTCAAATCTCCGATGCAAATAGCAGGTGTTTTAGGTGATTCCCATGGAGCATTAACCGGTCAGATGTGTTTTGAGGCAGGTATGGGCAAGGTGACATACGGAACAGGCTCATCGGTCATGGTTAATATTGGAGAAGAGGCTGTTACTGCTCCTGAAGGGCTGGTCACGTCCGTTGGATTCTCGGCTTTAGGCAAAGTGTATTATGCTTTCGAAGGAAATATCCATTGTACCGGAGCCACTATCAAGTGGATGGTGGAGAAATTGGGATTGGTGGATTCGTTCAATCAAATTGAAACTTTAGCGACTTCGGTTAAAAACAATGATGGAGTCTATCTGGTTCCGGCTTTTACCGGATTGGGAGCTCCTTGGTGGAAACCGGATGCCAAAGCTGCCATCTGGGGAATGACACTGAATGCAGGCAAGGCACATGTGCTGCGTGCGGGATTGGAATCTATCGCTTATCAAGTGAAGGATTTGATAGACATGATGACACGGCAGGCAGGTATCGAATTGAAAGCCCTTCGTGTTGACGGAGGCCCCACGAAGAATCAGTTCCTGATGCAGTTTCAGGCTGATATGTTGCAGGCTGTCATTAACCGTTCGGAAATAGAAGAAGCTTCTGCATTAGGGGCTGTTGTCATGAATGGCTTTGCCCGTAAGAAATGGACTAGTTTCCAAGAAGCTGCTGCCATGCGTACCATTGATAATTGCATTACTCCCTGTATGGAGGAAAAGGAACTTCAATCCTTGTATAGCGGATGGCGTGAAGCTGTCAAAAAAGTAATAGGACAGAATAACTAACTGAATATATCGTAACTTTTAATACCATTAGAAATGAAAAACAAGAAGAAAATGTGTTTTGGTGTTATCATTGGAACACGCGCTTATTTTAACTCGGAATTAGCAAAAGACGTTCGCAAACAATTGCTGGAAACACTGACAAAAGAAGGGTATGACTATGTCATTCTTCCCGAAGATGCTACGCCGACAGGCAGTAGCAGTATCGAAACAAGAGAAGATGGCTTGAAGTGTGCTAAATTGTTCCGTGAGAATCGGGAACGTATAGATGGAATCATTGTTTCACTGCCCAATTTCGGTTTTGAAATCGGTATCATCAATGCCATCAGTGTGGCCGATCTGAATGTGCCTGTTTTGGTTCAGGCATGTGATGACGAGAATGATAAAGTTGATTTGGATAGCCGTCGTGACGCGTTCTGTGGTAAGATTTCCGTATGCAATAACTTGTATCAGTACGGCATTCCTTTTACTGATACCACCCTTCATACTTACTCTATTTATTCTGATTTGCTGGCTGCCGATATCAATAAATTTGCAGCTATCTGCCGTGTAGTTAATGGTCTTCGTCATGCTCGTATCGGTGCTATCGGTACTCGTCCCGCAGGATTCCAGACGGTTCGTGCCAGTGAGAAGCTGTTGCAGGCATCGGGTATTACAGTCATTCCGGTAGACCTTTCCGAGATTTTGGCTGCTGCCCATAAGATTGAAGATACCGATGAGGTATTGCAGGCCAAACTGAAAGAAATCAGACAGTATGCTGTTGTTCCTGAACAATACAGTGATAAGCTGGTTTTGCAGGCTAAATTTGGTGTGGCCGTAGAAAAATGGATGGAGGTCAATGAAATTGATGCTGTAGCTATCCAGTGTTGGGACTCTTTGGAACAAAACTACGGTTGTGCGGCTTGTGTGACTATGAGTATGTTGAGTGAGAAACTAATTCCTGCTGCCTGTGAAGTGGATATTGCCGGTGCAGTATCTATGTATGCGTTGACTTTGGCTTCCGGGCGTCCGTCGGCGTTGCTTGACTGGAACAATAACTTTGCCGAAGATCGTAACAAGTGCGTATGTACACATTGTGGTAACTTCCCTAAATCTTTCGTCATGAATGATCTTAAACTGGGAACCTTGGGTGTATTGGGTAGAACCTTGGGTAAAGTACACACTTTCGGTGCCGTTTACGGTAAAGTAAAACAGGGTGATTTTACATTCTTCCGTATCTCGACAGATGATACGAAGGGTTGTATCAAGTCTTATTTGGGTAAAGGTGACCTGACTGATGATCCATACGGAATGGATGGTTGTATAGCAGTAACCAAGGTGGATAATCTGCAGCCGCTTATGAAATATATCTGTAAGAATGGATTCGAACATCACGTGGCTATGTGCCGTGGCAATGTGAAAGATATTCTGGCAGAAGCTATTGAAACTTATCTGAACTGGAATATCTATATTCACGAATAATATCAATAAAATATGATATTAGTAGATAATTACTTTTTGGCAATCCTCTGCTGTGTCATTTGCTGTGCCTGTTGGGGTTCCTGGGCAAATACACAGAAGATGGTTGCTGCCAAGCAATGGAGCTTTGAACTGTTTTATTGGGATTTGACCGTCGGTTTGTTCCTTACAGCTTTATTGGGGGCGGTGACTTTAGGAAGTATGGGAAGTGAAGGCCGTACCTTTTTTCAGGATTTGGCAGTCATGGACTGGTCTAGCATTCAATATGCATTCTTGGGCGGTGTTGTATGGAATTTCGGCAATATATTTCTTACAGCAGCCATTGCTGTAGCCGGAATGTCAGTAGGTTTTCCTATCGGTGGAGGCTTGGCCTGGATTGGAGGTATTGTATTCAATTATTTATTAATCTCTTTGGCCGGTCAGACCTATCAGGGAAATCAGTTTTTACTATGGAGTGGTGTGTTAGTCATCATTATCGCTATCTTGATTTGCGGAAAAGCATATGGAAAGTTATCATCCGGTAAAGCTTCCACACCCAAGAAAGGTATCTTGTTGGCTATTATGGCAGGTATTGCTATCATGTTCTTTTATGGATTGGTTGTAAAATCCCTGGATCCGCAGTATGTGGCCGGTGGAACCGGAACATTGACTCCTTATACAGGTGTGTTCTTCTTTGCGGTAGGTATATTGGTTAGTACACCGATATTTAATACATTCGCCATGAAACATCCCGTGGAAGGCAGGGTAGTGACCATGAAAGATTACTTTGCCGGTGATGCAAAGACTCATCTCACAGGGATGCTGGGAGGTTTTATATGGATGGGTGGCATGGTGATTAGTTTTATGGGAGCCGGTGCTGCCAATCCGGCTATCTCATACGCCCTTAGCAACGCGGCCCCTGTGGTGGCCATGATATGGGGAGTCTTTGTCTGGAAGGAGTTTAAAGATGCTCCGAAAGGAACTGATAAACTGATTGTGGCTATGTTTGCTTTGTTTATTATCGGCTTAATAAGCATAACTTTGTCGAATTGAAATTTGAATGAAGAGAAACTATAAAATAGGGCTTGTAATGAAGTCGTTACAAGCCGATTTTTTCAAAGTGATGAAAGAGGGGGCTATTCAGTATGCGGCCCCTCTTCCGTTTTTGGATTTGGTTTGTGTGGGAACGGCTACACAGACAGAGGTAAAGGAACAGATTGACTTGATGTATTCTTTGATTCATCAACAAGTCGATGCCATCGTATTGGTGCCTATAGACTCAAAGGCTTTGGTTCAGCCTGCAGTAGAGGCTGTCAGGAAAGGAATTCCGGTAATTAATATTGATATTCAGCTGGATGCTCAGCTATTGGAGCAGGCAGGAGTAGAAGTGGCTTTTGTGGGACCGGATAATTTTGCGGCTGCGTATGAAGTGGGTAAATTATTGGGTAAGAAGTTGCGGAATGAAGATAAAGTTGCTATTATTGAAGGATTGGCGGCAGCCGATAATGCGCAGCAGCGTAAAAGAGGTTTCATCAAAGCGATAGAAGAAAAAGGGTTAAGATTGGTGGCGTCCGAACCAGCCGACTGGGAAACGGAGAAAGCCGCCGAAGTCTTTCAGGCTATGTGGATGCGGTATCCTGATTTGAAAGCTGTATATTGCAGCAATGATGCGATGGCGTTGGGGGTTCTTCAGCAAATGCAAGAAAAAAAATGCTATTTGCCGGTAGTGGGTTTTGATAATGATGCGGTAATGAAAGAATTTCTTTCTACAGGAAAACTGGTTGCTACAGCTGACATTTTCAGTTCACAAATGGCTGTCCGAGGGATTGAGTTCGCTTTGGATGTACTGGAAGGAAGAATAGAGAATAGAGGGGTTCATTCTACTGCCTATGAAATTATAAAACAATGAGTTTATATTGGGAAACGGCCTATACTGAGATATGCACCCAAAGCACCGGCTGTTTAACTTCTTAATATGACTGACAATGAGCAATATTAAGAAGTATTCTTTTTACGAATGAAATATTTAGTGTAATTTTGTGGCTCAAAATAAATTAAATAGAATCATTATGGCAGCAAAACCAGGTATACCTAAAGGAACGAGAGATTTTTCGCCGGTGGAAATGGCGAAACGTAATTATATATTCAATACGATTCGTGATGTATTTCATCTTTTCGGCTATCAGCAGATTGAAACTCCTTCTATGGAGAATTTGTCTACCTTGATGGGAAAATACGGTGATGAAGGGGATAAGTTATTGTTTAAGATACAGAACTCAGGTGATTATTTCAACGGCATTACCGATGAGGAATTGCTGAGCCGCAATGCGGTAAAGTTAGCGAGCAAATTCTGTGAAAAGGGATTGCGCTATGACCTCACTGTACCGTTCGCCCGTTACGTGGTCATGCACCGTGACGAAATCAGTTTCCCTTTCAAGCGTTATCAAATTCAGCCGGTTTGGCGTGCGGACCGTCCTCAGAAGGGCCGTTATCGTGAATTCTATCAGTGTGATGCCGATGTGGTAGGCAGTAATTCTTTATTGAATGAAGTGGAGCTGGTACAGATGATAGACCGGGTATTTGGCAAATTCGGAGTACGCGTTTCAATTAAAATCAATAACCGTAAGATATTGACCGGTATTGCCGAGATCATAGGTGAGGCCGATAAAATTGTGGATATCACCGTAGCTATTGATAAGCTGGACAAGATAGGCTTGGAAAATGTAAATGCGGAATTGGCTTCTAAAGGGATTCCTCAAGAGGCTATTGATAAATTGCAGCCGATTATTTTATTGAGTGGAAGCAATGAAGAGAAATTGGAAACTTTGAAAACAGTCCTTGCAGCCAGTGAAACGGGAATGAAGGGAGTAGAAGAAAGTGAATTCATATTAAAAACCGTATCTACACTGGGTGTGAAGAGTGAAGTGGAACTGGATTTGACTTTGGCTCGTGGCTTGAATTATTATACTGGCGCTATTTTTGAAGTGAAAGCCTTGGATGTACAGATTGGCAGTATCAGCGGTGGCGGCCGTTATGATAACCTGACCGGTGTCTTTGGTATGGACGGTATGTCTGGTGTAGGTATCTCTTTCGGAGCCGACCGTATTTTTGATGTGTTGAATCAGTTGGATTTGTACCCGAAAGAAGCGGTGAACGGAACTGAACTGTTGTTTGTAAACTTCGGTGATAAAGAAGCTGCTTATTGTCTGCCTATCCTGGCAAAAGTCCGTGAAACAGGGGTACGTGCCGAAATTTATCCGGATGCTGCTAAAATGAAGAAGCAGATGGGATATGCCAATGACAAGCAGATTCCTTTTGTTGCCATTGTTGGTGAAAATGAAATGAACGAAGGGAAACTGACTTTGAAGAATATGACTACGGGCGAGCAGTCACTGGTTACACCGGATGAGTTGTTGGCAGTAGTGAAAGCTTGATCTCATCAAGCGGATGTTGTCGGAATAGTCCGGTATATTCATCCGTGATTATCTATGCGGATTAACAGATTATTTTTTTTCTTCCGTCACTATATCTCCTTTAGAATCAGTGAGATGTGGTGACGGAAGTTCTTTTTCCCCTCCGAAATGGTTTGTTCTCCTTTCCCTGTGTGGAGTCGACAAGGCGGAATGCCCGTTCTTGTCGTTGTTGATTGTATTTCTTGTTTTAAGGATGAAAACTGATGAAGCTGACCTGAAATATGATTTTCTTTTGCGAGGGTCTGATATTATTATATATATTTGTGAAATGCTAGCCTTATAAATTTAATCAGATGATAGATGAAAAGCAGTTGATATCCCATTTGTATCAAAATAGGGAGAATGGTCAATGGATGATACAAACCAATGATGAACATCAAAAGGGGGTTGCTGATATGGCGGCATCCTTCGCCGGGCAGTTCGGACTTCCTTCTTGGGGGCGTGCGCTCGGCCTACTTCATGATAAAGGAAAGGAACGGGCGGCATTCCAGCAATACATACGCAAGATGAATGGTTTGCCTACGAGTGACAAGAAGCGCTATGATGATCATACCCATGCTTTTGTGGGTGGAATATTGGCAAAAGAACTTATGGGAAAAGATGTTTCCCATCTTCTTGTAAACCAAATTATTTCTCATCACACGGGGTTACATAATTTTGGGGATGTGGAAAACATATTGAAAGAGAGGCTATTGTCCGAAGAAATAAACGAGGGTGACATTAGCATAAACAAACCTTTATTATTCCAAGAATTTATTGATTCACCTTTTTCTAAATCAAAGGTTGAATGGAAACACTTTCATCACCTTTCCCGTATGCTTTTTTCCTGTCTTGTAGATGCCGACCGACTCGATACAGAACGGTTTATGGATGTAGAGTCATGGCGGAAGCGGGGAAATTTGGCTACGCTTGTCGATTTGCTTCCACAACTGGAGGTATATATGCAAAAACTGCAATCGAATGCAGCCGATACGAAAGTGAACCGCATCCGCCGGCAAGTGAAAGAACAATGCAGTAGAACTTCTTCAAGCGAAAAAGGATTTTATAGCCTTACGGTTCCGACGGGAGGCGGTAAAACACTTTCTTCTTTGTTATGGGCCATGAAGCATGCTGTAAGCCATTCAATGAATCGTATCATCATCGCCATCCCATATACCAGTATCATTGTGCAAACGGCAGGGCTTTTGAAGGAAATCTTTGGTGAAGAAAATGTATTGGAGCATCATAGTAATTTCGACCCCGATGATATTAAGGACGAGGAAAATAGGGAAAAAGCAAAATTGGCTACAGAGAATTGGAACTATCCCATTATTGTCACTACCAATGTACAGCTTTTTGAATCTATGTTTAGCAATAAAACATCTGATTGCCGCAAACTGCACAACATGGCAAATTCAATTCTTGTTTTGGATGAGGTTCAGATGTTGCCAACCGGCTTCTTGCAGCCGATAGTCGATGCGCTGAAAGCGTATCAGGAAATGTTCGGGATTTCGGTATTGTTTACCACGGCAAGTCAGCCGGTATTGAGCGGTCTGATAGAAGGAACAAATCCTAAAGCTGATTTTAAGGGAATAGAACATATCAAGGAAATTATTCCGGAAGAATTTGCTTTGCATGACCAACTTCGCCGTGTGAAGTTGGCAATCGATGATACAGGAAGAACATACGATGAGATAGCTGCAAAGGTGTCTGAATATAATAAGGTGTTGTGCATAGTGAACACTCGTAAAGATGCCAAAGAGCTGTATGACCGTTTGCCCAATGACGGAGTGAAATTGCATTTGTCTAGAATGATGTGCCCTGCCCACTTACACGAAACTATTGGTAAAATAAAAACTTTATTGAAGGATGGGTTGCAGCCGATTGTCAGGGTCATTGCAACCCAACTTGTGGAGGCTGGTGTGGATATAGACTTTCCGGTTGTGTTCCGTCAAGAAGCAGGACTCGATTCTGTATTGCAAGCAGCGGGACGGTGCAATCGGGAAGGACGAAGTGCAATGGGACATACATTTGTGTTCAGTCTGGCTGCAGAGAAGCGAAATCCCTTCGGTTCAATGGCTGACTCCAACAATGCTCGGTTGAATTTGCCGGAAGATAGTGATTGGTTTGCTCCTTCTACCATGAAAGCGTATTTTTGTCAATTGTATAGCAGAAAACAAACATTTGATGAAAAGGATATAAAGCACTGGCTTTACAAACCTACTGAGTTATGTTTTGAAACTGCATCAAAAGAATTTCGCCTGATTGATGATACAAGTATAAATGTTATCGTAAATTGGGAAAACAGCATGGAACTTATAGAGCAGTTGAAAGAATCGGGGTGTACCTACTCGTTGGTGAAGCAATTGGCGAAATTTACTGTAGGCATCCGTTCCTATGATTTTAAGCAACTGAAAGGCTATGGGCTTGTCGAAGAAATATTGGAAGGAATATATGTATTGGCAGACAGGTCTCAGTATAATAAAGCCACAGGTCTCAGTCTTGATAACCATTGGCTGGAGGAAGTATTAATGATATAAAGAAACGGATATGACAAAGAAAGAAACATTGAAATTGTTTGAAGAACGTAAAGTCCGCACCGTGTGGGATGATGAAAAGGAAAAATGGTATTTTTCGATAGTTGATGTGGTGTCAGTTTTAACAGACAGTGTTGATGCAACTGCTTATTGGCGTAAGTTAAAGCAAAGACTTAAAGAAGAGGGAAATGAAACCGTGACAAATTGTCACGGTTTGAAAATGAAAGCCGCAGACGGTAAGATGCGACTTACAGATGTGGCTGATACAGAACAACTACTACGTATCATTCAGTCTATCCCATCTCCCAAGGCAGAACCGTTCAAGCAATGGATGGCACATGTAGCATCCGAACGTCTTGATCAGATGCAAGACCCTGAGTTGAGTATTGAGCAAGCTATGATGGACTACAAGCGACTTGGTTACTCTGACAACTGGATAAACCAACGCTTGAAGAGCATTGAAATCCGTAAAGATCTTACAGATCAATGGAAACTACATAATGTAGAGGAAGGTGTTCAATATGCTACTCTTACAGACATTATCTATCAGCAATGGGCTGGAAAGTCGGCAAAGGAGTACAAACAGTTCAAGGGCTTGAAGAAAGAAAATCTCCGGGACAATATGACCAATGAAGAATTGGTTCTTAATATGCTGGCCGAACTCTCTACGACAAGTATTACTAAAGCTAAAAATCCTCAGACATTGGGTGAAAATATGCAGTGTGCGGCTGATGGTGGTGATGTGGCTCGTGTGGCACGCGAACAGTTGGAGCAAAAAACCGGTCGTGAAGTGGTAACTCCCTTGTCGGCAAAAAGGTTTTTTGAAGGTCAGAAGCCAGAAGATTTATTGGAAAACAAGGAAAACGATGAATGATATGGAATATACAGATAAAGAATATTGTTTGGAGGTGTGGGGCGATTGGGCTTGTTTCACTCGTCCGGAATTGAAAGTAGAGCGTGTGAGTTACGATGTCATAACGCCATCGGCGGCACGCGCCATCTTTGAAGCGATACTGTTTAAACGCTATGCCATGCGTTGGCAGGTAACCAAGATTGAGGTACTCAGGCCTATAAAATGGGCTACCATTAGACGGAATGAAGTTGGAGCGGTGGTAAATTCCAGCATGAAACCAATTTATATAGATGATGGAAAGACACGCCAACAGAAGAACACTTTGCTTCTGCTGGATGTGCGTTACCGAATTTATGCTAAGTTAGTATTTATTCCGGTAAAAGACCGTCCCAAAGAGGCTTTTGCCAAGCATCAGCCAAGTGCTGACGAGAATCCTATGAAGTATTATCAGATGTTCGAACGCAGGGCATCACAAGGGCAATGTTTTACGCAGCCCTATCTCGGATGTCGTGAGTTTTCTGCAAACTGGAAGTATATTGAAAGTACTGATAATCTTGATAATCCCTTAGCCGAAGACAGGGATTTCGGCATTATGCTTTATGATATGGACTTTGAGGAAAATCCACAAAAACCGAATGCTATGTTTTATAGAGTCCAAATGAAAAAGGGAGTGATTGTTGTACCGGATAAAGATAGTGAGGAGGTGTTGAGATGATACTGAAAGCATTATATGATTACTATCATCGAAGTGGAGATGATGTGGCCCCTTTTGGTTTAGAATACAAAGAGATTGGATTTATTATTGTTATTGATAGATGTGGAAAATTTCTGCGCTTTGAAGACAGGCGCATAGATAAGAAGTCGGCACAGCAGTTTCTTGTTAAGAAAAGTGTTAGCCGGTCAAGTGCCCCTGTTGCAAACTATTTGTATGACAATTGTAAATATGTATTTGGTTATTCCGATAAGGGGGATATGGAAAAGATACGTAAGTACTTTGAAGTATTTAAGGCGAAAGTAAAAGATATATATGATGCTTTTCCGGATAATGAGGACATAAAAGCTGTTTATGCATTTTATCAGCAAGACCCTTCTATTATAGTTGGGGCTATGCAGAAAGATTCTTTATGGGATGATATAGCCAAAAATCTTAATAAGAAATATTCTACCTTTTCTTTCCTTATAGAAGGGGATACGAAAATAGTGGCTTCGAAAACGGAATTGATAAATTTGTTTGAAGAGAATCATGGCGTGGTAGGAAATCTTTGTTTGATAACAGGGAGATATTCAAAAGTTGTAGAGATTACAACTGCTACAAAGATACTTGGAAGCCAAGAAACAGCCAAACTGGTTGCATTTCAAGTTAATTCCGGGTATGATTCGTATGGGAAATCTAAAGGATACAATGCTCCAATATCAGAAGAAGCTGAATTTGCATATACAACCGCATTGAATCATTTGCTGCGTTCGGATTCTCACAATAAGTTTATGGTGGGCTCACGTACTTATCTTTTCTGGGCTTCCTCCAATAGCGAGGCTTCAAAAGAGTCCGAGAATAGTTTATTTTCTTTGTTGGGGCGGATTGAAGAAGAAAATGACGACCCAAACAGGCGTATAAAGTTAGTATATGATACTTTCCAGTCTATCTATAACGGAAAATTATCGGCAAACGATGATGACAAATTCTTCATTTTGGGTTTGGCTCCTAATTCGGCAAGAATTGCGGTAGTATATTGGAATGAGATGCCTTTGCGTGAGTTTGCAGGTTTGATAAGTAAGCATTTTACAGATATGGAGATGGTGGACACTCGCAAAGATAAGAAGCCGTACTTGGGACTGCATTCCATTCTTGGAAATGTTACTCTTGGAGGAAAGTCAAGTGATGCGACTCCCAACCTTCCTGATGCTGTGGTGAGAAGCATATTTCAAGGGTTGCCGTATCCGGCTTCTCTCTTTCAAGCATGTATTCGTCGCATACGTGCAGAACAATCCGTCAATATAGTGCGTGCTGCTATCATCAAGGCATATCTCAACAGACTAAACGAAAATAACAACCATAAAAAATTAGATGTTATGTTAGACAAAGAAAATCAAAATCAAGGGTATCTTTGTGGAAGGCTATTTGCCGTACTTGACAAGATACAGGAGGATGCCAATGGTATTCATTCCATTCGAGAACGCTATATGAATGCTGCATCAGCAACTCCTTCCATGGTTTTTGCCACGGTGCTCAACCTTTCTACTCATCATATAGAGAAGTTGAATCCGGGTGGACAAGTGTTCTATGAGAAGCTGAAACAGGAAATTATATCCAAACTTGATGCAAAAGGATTTCCTCCACATCTTAACCTGCAAGATCAAGGACGGTTCTTTGTGGGATATTATCATCAACGTCAAGACCTTTTTATGAACAAGGAAAATAAAGAAATGGAATAATAATTTTAAAAATATAAAGTTATGTCAGAACTAAAGAATAGAATTGATTTCGTTTACATATTTGATGTAAAAGATGGTAACCCAAATGGTGATCCGGATGCGGGTAATCTACCACGTGTGGATGCCGAAACAGGTATGGGACTTGTTACGGATGTCTGTTTGAAACGCAAGGTTCGTAACTATGTACAAATAGCAAAAGGGCTTGTGAATGGCTTTGATATATTTATCAAAGAGAAGGCAGTCCTGAATACTTTGATTGATAATGCACATGATGATTCAGAAGTAAAAAATGCAAAGGACAAAATAGAAGCAGCACGTCGTTTTATGTGTAATAATTACTTTGATATCAGAACATTCGGCGCAGTTATGTCAACAGGTAAAAATGCGGGTCAAGTTCGTGGCCCTATCCAGTTCACCTTTGCTCGTTCTATAGATCCAATTGCTGTAGCGGAACATTCTATTACTCGTATGGCAGTAGCAACAGAGAAAGAAGCAGAAAAACAAGATGGTGGCAATCGTACAATGGGACGTAAAGCCACCATTCCTTATGGCCTCTACGTCTGTCACGGCTTCATCTCCGCCAACTTGGCACAACAGACAGGATTTTCTGAAGAAGACCTTGAACTATTTTGGAACGCATTAAAGAATATGTTCGATGTGGATCGTTCGGCGGCACGTGGATTGATGAGTGCTCAAAAACTGATAGTCTTCAAGCATGACTCCATATTGGGTAATGCTCCCGCCAACAAGTTGTTTGAATTGGTAAAAGTGGAGAAAGTCTGCGATGGAGCACCACGCTCATTCATCGATTATTCAGTTACTATAGATAAGGAGAATGCTCCATCAAATGTAACTATTGAGGAACTGATATAATTCCATCGTATGTACAATGAAGACGATATGCTCATGTTGTCGGGGATTCAGCACTTTAGGTTCTGTCCCCGGCAATGGGCTTTGATACACATTGAGCAGCAATGGGGCGATAATCGTCTCACCATCGAAGGACAGATTCTGCACAAGCATGTAGATGATCCGTTTTATAGACAGAAGTGTGGTGACCAGATAACATTGCGTGCGGTGAATATCGCTTCGCGTGAACTTGGACTCTATGGAATCTCTGATGCCATAGAGTTGTTTCCTTCCTCATCTCTTGAAAATACTATCTTGCATCCCAACTATCCGGGGCGATGGCAACCGGTTGCTGTGGAGTATAAGCATGGCAAACCGAAAAGAAACGAGGTGGATGAAGTGCAGTTGGCAGCACAAATTATGTGCATAGAAGAAATGTATGCTATCCATATACCATACGGCGCTTTCTTTTATGGGGAGCTTCGCCATCGGGTTAATGTGGATATAACGGAGGAACTGCGAGATATAGTCAGACAATGTGCCCGGGATATGCACGATATATTTAGTAAAGCGGTTATCCCGAAGGCTGAATATGGGAAACATTGTGACAAGTGCTCGCTGAAAGATATTTGCATGCCGGAAATGGTAAATAATTGTACTTCGGTAGATAATTACCTTACTAAAAATCTGTATCTATGAGAAAACTATTGAATACTTTGTATGTGACGACACCGGAAGCGTATCTTAGTAAGGATGGGCTGAATGTCGTTATATCTGTTCAGCAGGAGGAGGTGTTTCGTATTCCTGTCATAAATATAGAAGGCATCGTTACGTTCGGATATATGGGCGCAAGTCCCGGTGTGATGAAATTGTGTAGTGACAATGGTATATCACTCACATTTCTTTCTCCACAAGGCAGATTCATCAGCAGGGTTCAAGGTGTTACGAAAGGAAATGTTCTGTTACGCAAAAAGCAGTACCAATTGTCGGACGATGCATCTTGGTCGTTGCATGTGGTTCGGTTGATGATTGGTGGTAAGATTCAAAACTATCGCAATATATTGAGGAGATATATTCGTGATTATGGTGAGAATGAAGACATTAATAGGGCGGTGCAAGTATTGGAACGTGCCAAACGTGATGTTTTGAAGGCTCAAGATAAGACGGAATTAATTGGTTATGAGGGGATGGCTTCGAATGCCTATTTTGAGGTATTGCCAATCTTGATACTTAATCAGAAGACTGATTTCCCATTTCATGGTCGCAATCGTCGTCCTCCCAAGGATGCGGTGAATGCCATGTTGTCTTTTGCATATACCTTGATTGCCAATGATGTTGCGGCCGCTCTCGAAACTGTTGGCCTTGATCCATACGTCGGGTTTCTCCATACACTCCGTCCAGGGCGCACGTCGTTGGCTTTAGATATGATGGAAGAGTTACGTGCTTACCTTGGCGACCGTTTTATTTTGTCGTTGATTAATAAAAGACAGATTTCAGTAAAAGACTTCTTGTTCCAAGGTGATAATGGGGTTGTTATGACAGATAAAGGGAAAAAGACTTTTATTACTGCATGGCAGGCAAGGAAAAGGGAAGTGATAATTCATCCTTATCTTAATGAAAAAGTTGAAATAGGGCTTCTGCCTTATGTGCAGGCTATGTTAATGGCAAGATATATCAGGCAGGATATTGACGATTATCCGGTATTTCTTATAAAATGATTTTTAATTATGTACATTCTTGTGACTTACGATGTGGATACTACAAGCAAAGAGGGGGCTCACCGTTTACGATGTGTGGCCAAGGCATGTTTGGATTATGGACAGAGGGTGCAGAACTCAGTCTTTGAGTGTGTAGTGACGGAAGCGCAATATTCTCTTTTAAAAGGGAGAGTTAGGGATATTATTGATATGTCTCTTGATAGTGTTCGTTTTTATATTCTTAGTAAAAATGAGAATAAGAGGGTAGAAGTAATAGGTGTTGAAACGGCTTATAAAGTTGAGGAGGCTCTTATAATATAATGCGAATGTGGTGTGTTACAAAAAAAGTAGTATCTTCGCATGTGTTAATAATCAGTAGATTAAATTATTTGTAGAGTATTTCTTCGTTATGAAGTTGAATAATAATGATGATTCGCATAACAGTGGATTAAACTTGCTGATTTATAATATGTTATTAGATATAGAGTCACACCCTACGTGGGTGTGTGGATTGAAACTTGAAAGACAAGCAAAGAAAGAGGGGATAACATTGTCACACCCTACGTGGGTGTGTGGATTGAAACTCTGAATCTCAATGGGAAAAGCACCTGGCTTATGGTCACACCCTACGTGGGTGTGTGGATTGAAACATTCGCTCAAGCTAAGAAGCTTATATCTGAGTCGTCACACCCTACGTGGGTGTGTGGATTGAAACTTTTCTTTGCCCCTGTAGAAACCAACTCATTAAAGTCACACCCTACGTGGGTGTGTGGATTGAAACAAAATCTGTAAATAATCAACCACAGCCCCGTCTGTCACACCCTACGTGGGTGTGTGGATTGAAACATAACCATTTTATTTTAAGTTCAACTTTAACCGGGTCACACCCTACGTGGGTGTGTGGATTGAAACCTATGGTCTTCGTAATGCTATTGATTATGGTACTGTCACACCCTACGTGGGTGTGTGGATTGAAACCTTCATGTCTCTAAGTTCCTCCGGTGTTGGCATGTCACACCCTACGTGGGTGTGTGGATTGAAACTCTCTGGGACTATAAGAACGTAAATCATCGTAAGTCACACCCTACGTGGGTGTGTGGATTGAAACATCATTAAAACAGGCATAGAATATGAGAAGAAAGTCACACCCTACGTGGGTGTGTGGATTGAAACGTTATTGGCAATGGAAGTCTAATATCGATACTGTGTCACACCCTACGTGGGTGTGTGGATTGAAACTCAATATCCATTTCCGCAAAATTCTTATCATAAGTCACACCCTACGTGGGTGTGTGGATTGAAACGTTATTGGCAATGGAAGTCTAATATCGATACTGTGTCACACCCTACGTG
>NZ_JBCOCI010000028.1:45303-54106 GCF_040929485.1 Phocaeicola sp. RTP21198st1_B8_RTP21198_201120
TACGTGGGTGTGTGGATTGAAACAGCCAAGCCAAAGTCTGCTCTTTTTTATCTCTGGGTCACACCCTACGTGGGTGTGTGGATTGAAACAATGATGAGGTGAACACGTGTATAGACAACCAGTCACACCCTACGTGGGTGTGTGGATTGAAACACCCACATGTGATTGTTTTCAAAACCATAGTCAAGTCACACCCTACGTGGGTGTGTGGATTGAAACCTCCAGTACCATGTTATGTACCCAAGGTATAGGATGTCACACCCTACGTGGGTGTGTGGATTGAAACATCAATGGCCCAGTATTCGGCAATATCGAAGATGGTCACACCCTGCGTGGGAATATATGGATTGGAGCATTGTTCACTCGTCGGTCAAGTTTATGGAAGAACTGTAAGCATTCGGCCTCTTATGTATTTCTCTCCAGGCTTTTGATTTTGTTATGACTGGAAAAAACACGTACAAGCCCGAATGCTTATCTTTTGTCTGTCTTCTTTTGTTGTTTCACCTAGGTGACAATGCATTGGCACCTAAGTGGAGAGGCGTAGTCACCCAAGTGATACGATTGCTTCACCTTGGTGAAACTATAAATTCAACTAAGTGTTTGCACGATAAGGCCTTGTAAATGAAGTAAATGGATGAACCATCATGTAGGACACATCAAGAAGGAAAATCTATGAGTCTTCAGAAACAATGGTAAAAATCCACATACATACCAGTTAAGGGGAATTACGGATCCTTTTACACCACAAACCGTTGAAAATAAATGGTTTGTGGTGATAGAAACAAAAAAAGAACAGATGTCTTTTTAATACGCTATCTTATCCAATATCCCGTTCAAGTGTGCAATAGCCACTCCATAATTAGTCATGGGAATCTGTTGCTTACGGGCATTATCAATCCGGTTTAGTACATATTTGCGATTGAACATGCAGGCTCCGCAATGAATGATTAAGTGATAGGGTGTCAAATCCTCCGGAAAGTCTGTACCTGCAACGATATCTATTTGTAGCTCTTCGCCTATCTTTTTACGCAACATACGTGGAAGCTTTACTCTGCCTATGTCCTCGGTGGCAGGGGCATGAGTGCAGGCTTCCGCTATCAGTACCCGTGACTGTGGGGTGAGGCAGTCTATGGCTGAGGCTCCTTCTATATAATAATGTATATCTCCCTTATATCCTGCCATCAGGACAGAGAAAGAGGTGAGAAGGCTATCTGCCGGCTTTTGTTCATAAACGGTATGAAAAACCTGGGAGTCGGTTATAATCAGTTTCGGAGGGCGGGACAGAGCCTGCAAGGTGGAAGCTATTTGGTCTGTTGTACAACTCATCACCAGACATTTCTTGTCCAATAATTCGCGCATCGTCTGTACCTGTGGAAGGATGAGACGGCCTTTGGGAGCCTGTATATCTTGCGGCATGACTAAGAGCACTAAATCTCCTTCTTTAACCAGATTTCCGGTAATGGTTTGTTGCCCGAAATCTGCCGGTAACTTTTCCAGAATCGCCTGATGTATCTTCTTTATACCTGTTCTTTCCTTTGCGCTGATAACGAGAGGCTTTTGACCGCAATCTTTTTCTATACGGAGTAGGGTGGATGCTATGTCTTTTCGTATGTCAGCCTTGTTCAGTAGCAAGATGACAGGGATGTTTTTTTCCTCCAATTGCTTCATCCACTTCTTTTCCTCTTCATGGGCTTCGTCTTCACAAAGAAGTAAGGCTATGTCTGTTCGTTCGATGGCTTTCAGCGTGCGGATGATGCGCATTTCTCCTAATTCTCCTTCATCGTCAAATCCCGGCGTGTCGATAAAGAGACAAGGGCCGATTCCTTGAATCTCCATGGCTTTGCTCACGGTGTCTGTCGTGGTACCGGGGATATCCGATACAAGGGCAGTATCCTGTCCGGTCAAGGCATTGATTAAAGAGGACTTGCCACTGTTGCGCCGCCCGAAGAGGGCGACGTGCAGGCGGTTGGCAGATGGGGTGTTGTTTAAACTCATATGTGGTTACTTTATCAGTCTGGAAACATCGCCCGGCGCGTGGGCCGGATTAGAATCTGAAATCTCGTTTCCCTTCTTCTATCTTTTTCAGGTTACAGGTTGCTATTTCTTTTATTTTCGGGTTGGGAATGTGTTCCAATTCTTTTTTTATCAATTGGATTCCCTTGGCTCGTGTATCCGCTGTCGCATAATCTTCCAGATACTCTTTCAGTGTCATCAATGCATTGGGTGCACAACAATTAGCAATTTGTCCCGATTTGACTAATGACATAAAGCGGTCACCTGTACGTCCTTCTCGGTAACAAGCTGTACAGAAACTGGGAATGTGCCCTAAATCGAGCAACCAGTTCACTACTTCATCCAAGGTACGGGTATCGCTGATATCGAATTGTGCCGAGTTTTCTTCCGGTGTTTCCGGAATGGCATAACCGCCTACGCTGGTCCGGGAACCGCCACTGATTTGTGAAATTCCCAGATTCAAGACCTTACGTCGGGTTGCAGCCGATTCCCTTGTAGAGATAATCATGCCTGTATAAGGAACAGCAATACGGATTACTGCCACAATCTTACAGAATATCTCGTCCGAGATGGCGTCCGGAAAGTCTTGCGTGGCGATATCATCTGCCGGACAAATACGAGGAACGCTGATGGTATGCGGACCTACTCCGAAAGTGGCTTCCAGATGTTCGGCATGCATCAATAATCCTACAAAGTCATAGCGGTAGGTATTCAGCCCGAATAAAACACCTAGTCCTACATCGTCAATGCCCGCTTCCATGGCACGGTCCATCGCTTCGGTATGATAAGCATATTTGCTTTTCGGACCGGTGGGATGCAGGGCTTCGTAATTTTCTTTATGATAAGTTTCCTGAAACAAAATATAAGTGCCGATACCTGCGTCTTTCAGTTTGCGATAGTTTTCTACGGTGGTGGCGGCTATGTTGACATTGACCCGTCGGATGGCTCCGTTTTTATGCTTGATGCTATAAATGGTCCGGATGGATTCCAATATATATTCTATAGGGTTCCGTAGCGGGTCTTCTCCTGCTTCCAGTGCCAGACGTTTGTGTCCCATATCCTGCAAGGCAATTACTTCCTTACGAATTTCTTCTTGTGTCAGTTTCTTGCGTGCTATGGTCTTGTTCTTCAAATGATAAGGACAGTAAACACATCCGTTCACACAATAATTGGAAAGGTACAGGGGGGCGAACATCACAATACGGTTACCGTAAAACTTATGTTTGATTTCCTGTGCCAGATGGAAGATACGTTCTATCAAATCCGGTTGGTCACATTCCAATAGTAACGCTGCCTCACGATGGGATAGTCCTTTGCATCGGGCGGCTTTGTCAATCAGTTGCTCTATCAGAGCACGATTACTTTTGTTGCTGCGGGCATACTCCAGTGTTTCCAGTATTTCCTGGTGGTCAATGAATTCTTCCGCTATTTTAGAATCTGCTTTATACATATTTATTAGTGGTTAGTGATTATAATCACCTCTATCTGTTGATATCCGGTAACCGATTGTTTCCAGTCGTTGTGCCAAGTTTCGTAGACCTTCGGCGGCTTCGGCGCCGAAAGCTGCTTTGTTGTCATACAAAGCATATTTTTCTCTTTGCTCCCGAGGGGAGAGATTGGGCATCACTACATTAGCTCCTGCCAATATTCCTTTTTCCCGTCCGTCCGGTGACAAGGTGGCAAGGGCGGTGGTCGATGGAATCAGGGCGGACGGGTGCATCAACCGGAAAAGGGATAATAGCTTGAGAGTCATTTCCACACTTCCGGCCGGTTCCATTCCGAATGGTGTTTCATGGTGGGGGATAAAAGGACCTATACCAATCATCTGGGGATGGAACTGTTCTATGAACAACAGGTCTTCTACCAGATGGGGCAGAGTTTGTCCCGGACTACCTACCATGATTCCTGTTCCGGTTTGATATCCTATTTCTTTCAGCCATTGTAAACATTGGAGGCGATGCTTTAGTGACATTTCTTCAGGATGGAGTTTCCGGTAATGCTGTTCGTTATGTGTTTCGTGCCGAAGCAGGTATCGGTTCGCTCCTGCCCGGAAAAAACGCTCGTATGCTTCCCGTGATTTCTCTCCTAACGAAAGGGTGATGGCACAATCGGAGAACTCATTGCGGATGGCGGCTACGGTTGCTTCTATCCACTTGTCTGTCAAGGCAGGGTCTTCGCCGCCTTGCATTACGAAGGTACGGAACCCGAGTGCGTATCCTTCACGGCAACATTCCAAAATAGTTTCGCGCTTTAATGCGTAGCGGGCCACAGCAGGATTTCCTTTTCTTATTCCGCAATAATAGCAATTGTTACGACATCGGTTGCCCACCTCGATAAGCCCACGGATAAAGATGGCATTCCCGAAATGCGCTAAAGTAACCTCTTGGGCCTGTTGTTGGAGATACATTAAAGTATCAGCGTCCTGACAGGTGAGGAGAATAGCATATTCTTCGCCGGTCAAGCTATGTTTATGGCGCAATTTATCAATCAGTTGCTTCATTCGTACTTTTTTATTAATGGAAAACCTGAAAAGCTCACCAGCTACTGTAGGGGCGGCCTCCATGCGTTTGCCTAGTGGCACACAATGAATTTTATACATTCGAAGGTGTGTCAAAATGATAGATTGTTTTCATTTTGACACACTTCCCTATGGTGAAGGATTGCGAATAACGTCTTTCCGCTAAGGTAGTTTTCTACTTTTAATACGTCTTCTCCTGTTTAGCCAGTTCTTGTACCAACTGACGTTTCCCGTTACTGCCGCTATGAGTACTGGGTCCTGTGATACATCCCCCCTCGCAGGCCATCACTTCGATGAACTGTCCGGGAGCTTTTCCCGATTTTGCGTATGCACGTAATGTTCCGATATTCTTCTTGTTTAAATCGGATACCTGTATGGCATTGATTTTGTCCGCTTCCATTTTCAGGAATGCCTTTACGGCTCCCATCACGCCGCCGGCTTGTGCAAACCCATGCGCTTCGCGAACAGATGAGAATTCCATGGCGTATGGCTGTACAATCTCCAAGTTGACTTCGAAAGCATCGAAAATAGAAGAAATTTCCTCAAACGTCATCACAAAATCCACAGCTTCATCACGTTGAGCTTCTTTACGTTTGGCTACACATGGGCCTACGAATACGATCTTTGCATCAGGATACTTCTCTTTGGCTATACGTGCTGCATAATACATAGGTGAACCTGTGCCGGAAACGTATTTTTTCATATCGGGAATATACTTGTTCACCAGCTCGATGTACGATGGACAGCATGAAGTGGTCATGAATTTCTGTCCTTCCTCCAACTTCTCTATCAGTTCGTGTGCTTCGTGTTCTACGGTAGACATGGCGCCTTGTGCCACTTCAATTATATCGGTGAAACCGATTTGTCTGAATGCACCATATACCTGTTCGATAGTTGTGCTGAATTGCCCTAAAATAGATGGCGCGACAATGGCTACCACTTGTTCTCCTTTACGGATGCGTTGCAACACATCGAATGTCTGTGATATTTCAAAAATGGCCCCGAAAGGACAAGCATTCATACATTTACCGCAATAAATACATTTGTTCTCGTCGATATGCTCTATACCGTGTTCATCTTTGCTGATCGCTTTGACAGGACAAGATTCTTCGCAAGGAACAGGAATATAAACGATTGCGTGATAAGGACAGCTTTTGTGGCAGATGCCGCAACTGATGCAGGTATCATGGTCGATCCATGCCTTGCCGGTGTCAGCATGTACATGTACGGCTCCTTTAGGACAATTGTACTGGCAACTGCGGGCGGTACATCCCCGGCATAAGTCGGTGATTTCGTAATTGATCTGTACGCAGGCCGAGCATGCTTCGTCTATAACACACATAATGTTGTCTTTGGGCTTTCCATTGTTTGCACGTTCTATAGCACGTGCGGCATATTCGGATAGTGGAGTGAGCTCATCGGTTTCGTCATCCATATCCAGCCCCAATAGAGGAAGGGATTTGTATTTCCATACAGCGCGTTCTTTGTGTACGCAGCAGCGCCCTGCATGTTTTGAACGTCGGGGGCTGAGTTCTAATGGCAGACGGTCTATTTTGTCTGTTGTCAGTTCTCCGTTTTTCCACAATTTTACAAGTTCTGTCAGCAATCTGTGGCGGACAATCATAATGTTGTTCGTAAATGCCATATAGTTAAAGGGGTTAGTTATTAGGTTTTGCAAAGATAGTGATAGTTTGTGTCCTATGGAAATATTAAAAAAAGAAAAATCACATTTTCCTCTTTTTATATTCAGATTTGTTCTGTCGCTGTGGAATGTAGCCGACTGGTTTATATATGAATCTTTATAGGTAAAAATAATAAATTTCGTAAAAGCAACTGATAATGGCAGGGGAAGAGGAAACCATTTTAGTGAAAGATATGTTATAGCTGTGCCAATTTGGCAGAATAAAACTGTCAATTTCTCCTTTTTCATGTTTGGCACGTTTTTCGCAAGATATTTTGCGTCACTGCTTAAAGATGACGGATAATTGATATAATTAAAAGTATAACATATAAAAATTAAGAACTATGAACATTAAACCATTAGCAGACAGAGTATTGATTCTTCCAGCTCCTGCGGAAGAAAAAACAATCGGTGGTATCATTATTCCTGATACAGCAAAGGAAAAACCATTGCAAGGTGAAGTTGTCGCAATAGGTAACGGAACGAAAGACGAGGAGATGGTGTTGCATGTAGGTGATCAGGTATTGTATGGCAAATACTCGGGTACAGAATTGGAACATGACGGTAAGAAATACCTTATCATGCGTCAGAGCGATGTTCTCGCTGTTTTGGGATAATTAAATAGTACATTGTAAATCATTAAATTGTAAATAGAATTATGGCTAAAGATATTAAATTCAACATTGATGCCCGTGACGAATTGAAGAAGGGTGTAGACGAATTGGCTAACGCAGTGAAAGTAACTCTTGGTCCGAAAGGACGTAATGTGATTATTGAAAAGAAATTCGGTGCTCCTCACATTACTAAGGATGGTGTAACTGTGGCAAAGGAAGTGGAATTGGCTGATGCGTTTCAGAACACAGGTGCGCAATTGGTGAAATCTGTTGCTTCAAAGACAGGTGACGATGCAGGTGACGGTACTACTACTGCTACTGTGCTGGCTCAATCAATCGTAGGGGTAGGTTTGAAGAATGTTACTGCCGGAGCAAATCCGATGGATTTGAAACGTGGTATTGATAAAGCTGTTGCCAAAGTGGTTGAATCTATCAAGTCTCAGGCCGAGATGGTAGGTGATAATTATGACAAGATTGAACAAGTAGCTGCGGTATCTGCCAATAACGATCCTACTATCGGTAAGTTGATTGCAGACGCTATGCGTAAAGTTTCTAAAGATGGTGTGATTACTATCGAAGAGGCTAAAGGAACGGATACTACTATCGGTGTGGTAGAAGGTATGCAGTTTGATCGTGGTTATCTGTCTGCTTACTTTGTAACCGACACAGAAAAGATGGAATGTGTGATGGAACATCCGTACATCTTGATTTATGATAAGAAGATTTCTAACTTGAAGGATTTCTTGCCTATTTTGGAACCGGCTGTACAGAGCGGACGTCCTTTGCTGGTGATTGCAGAAGATGTAGACAGCGAAGCTTTGACTACATTGGTTGTAAACCGTCTGCGTTCTCAGTTGAAGATTTGTGCTGTGAAGGCTCCGGGCTTCGGTGACCGTCGTAAAGCTATGTTGGAAGATATCGCAGTATTGACCGGTGGTATCGTTATCAGCGAGGAAAAAGGTTTGAAGTTGGAACAAGCTACTCTTGAAATGTTGGGTACTTGCGATAAGGTAACTGTTTCTAAAGATAATACTACTATTGTAAACGGTGCCGGTGCAAAAGAAAACATTCAGGAACGTATCAATCAGATTAAAGCTGAAATAAAGAATACTACTTCAGATTATGATAAGGAAAAGTTGCAGGAACGTTTGGCTAAGTTGTCAGGTGGTGTAGCTGTTCTTTATGTAGGTGCGGCTTCGGAAGTCGAAATGAAAGAAAAGAAAGACCGTGTGGATGATGCGTTGTGCGCTACTCGTGCAGCTATTGAAGAAGGTATCGTTCCGGGCGGTGGTGTAGCTTACATCCGTGCTTCTGAAGCGTTGGAAGGTCTGAAAGGCGATAATGAAGATGAAACAACCGGTATTGAGATCATCAAGCGTGCTATCGAGGAACCGCTTCGTCAGATTGTGGCTAATGCAGGTAAGGAAGGTGCTGTTGTCGTTCAGAAAGTACGTGAAGGTAAAGGTGACTTCGGTTATAACGCTCGTACTGATGTTTACGAAAACCTGCATGCTGCCGGTGTGGTGGATCCTGCTAAGGTAACTCGTGTAGCTTTGGAAAATGCAGCTTCTATTGCAGGTATGTTCCTGACTACAGAATGTGTAATTGTGGAAAAGAAAGAAGATAAACCAGAAATGCCGATGGGTGCTCCCGGAATGGGTGGCATGGGCGGCATGATGTAATCTTTGCCCCATAAATGATTAACGGACTCCCTGTTGGCGAAATGTTGACAGGGAGTTTTTTTATAGACCATAGTGGATTATCTCCTCAAGTTTTATTTACTCCCTAAATTTCGGTTCATCCGAGAAATAATGAGGAGACTGTCACTCTTGAAAGATTATGTGGTTTTATTTCAAATTGAATTGTCTTATAAAAAAAGGAACTGTTTCTGAATGTTCAGAAACAGTTCCTTTTTTAGTGAGCCTCTTGTCGGATTCGAACCAACGACCCCGAGATTACAAATCACGTGCTCTGGCC
>NZ_JBCOCI010000029.1:0-15908 GCF_040929485.1 Phocaeicola sp. RTP21198st1_B8_RTP21198_201120
GATTGGCACAGACTGCTATTGAAAGGGAATTTATGCTTGCCAAACTGAACCTGCTGGAACATGCGCGTAAAAAGACCACTCAGAAAGTGAATCTTTTTGAGAAAGTGCAGATACCCGGATACCAGGATGCTCTGCGAAAGATTAAACGATTTATGGAGGATGAAGAGAACTTGTCCAAGTCATCGCAGAAGATTCTGAAATCTATTCAAGAGAAAAGAAAGGAGGCAGAGGCATGATTACAAAAATGAAGAAGTTGACTTTCCTTATTTATCATAAGGACTATGAATGTTTCCTGCAAAGTGTCCGTGACTTGGGCGTAGTCCACGTGGCAGAAAAAGCGCAGGGGACAGCGGAGAATGCCGAACTTCAAGAGAGCATCCGTTTGTCCGACCGCTATGCTTCAACTATTAAGTTTCTGCAAGGTTTTAATGCTGAATTGCAAGAACAGGAGGGAGATGTAGCCCGTGGAGAGAAAGGGCTGGAGGAAGTGGAGGCACTACAACTGGAGAAAACCCAGTTGCAGCATCAGTTGCAGGTTTGCGACAAAGAGCGTGCCACGTTAGAGGTATGGGGAGATTTCGATCCTGCATCGGTTATGCGGTTGCAAGAAGTTGGATATCAAGTGAATTTCTATATTTGCTCAGAGAAGAACTTTAATGAGGAATGGTTGGATACGTACTATGCTACGGAGATTAACCGTATTGGCTCACGCATTTATTTCATTACCATAACCAAAGAAGGATCGTTGCCCGAATTGGAAGTGGAATCGGTCAAATTGCCAGTAATGTCTTTGAGTCGGCTCGCTGCCAGATGTGAAAGTTTGGAACAGCAAATGAAGAGTGTGGATGATAAGTTGGCTGCTATAGCAGGAGAAAAACTTCTTTCTTTGCAAGTTGCACAAGCCAATGTCCGCTCGCAGATAGAATTCTCAAAAGTGGTGCTAAGTACAGAACAGGCTGCAGATAACAAATTGATGTTGTTACAGGGGTGGGCACCGGCTACGCAGATTCCGGAGATTACTAATTTTCTGAATCAGCAGGAGGCGTACTTTGAAATTGCTGATCCTACGCCGGAAGACAATGTTCCTATTCAGTTGAACAATAAAGGGTTCTTTCGTCTGTTTGAACCGATTATGAAGCTGTATATGCTTCCTAAATATAATGAACTGGATTTGACGCCGTTCTTTGCCCCTTTCTTTATGCTCTTTTTCGGGCTGTGTCTGGGCGATTCGGGCTATGGTCTGTTTATGGTATTAGGAGTGACAGTTTATCGTATGTTGGTGAAGAATATCGGTGCTTCCATGAAGCCCATCTTAACTTTGGTGCAGATTTTGGGTACTTCTACTTTCTTCTGCGGTATGCTGACAGGTACTTTTTTCGGATTCAATCTATATGGTAATGATATTCCGTTCTTTAACAAGATGCGTGATTTGTTCTTCTTGGACAATCAATGGATGTTTAATCTTTCATTGATTTTGGGAGCGGTACAGATTATTTTCGGTATGATACTGAAAGCGGCTAATCAGATTATTCAGTTCGGATTGAAATATGCATTGTCAACTATCGGATGGATTATTGTATTGGTAAGTACAGCTTTGGCATTCCTATTGGGAGATACCATGCCGATGGGAGGAACTGCTCATTTGGTAATTCTGGGGCTTGCCGGTGTGCTGATTTTCTTGCTCAACAGTCCAGGAAAGAATATTTTCCTCAATATCGGTTTGGGTTTGTGGGATTCCTACAATATGGCAACCGGTCTGCTGGGTGATATCCTTTCGTATGTGCGTTTGTTTGCTTTAGGCCTGTCGGGTGGTATTCTTGCCAGTGTATTCAATAGTCTGGCGGCTGGAATGAGTCCTGATAATGCAATTGCAGGTCCGATAGTGATGGTATTGATTTTCTTGATAGGTCATTCTATCAACATGTTTATGAATATATTGGGAGCAATGGTTCATCCGATGCGTCTGACTTTCGTGGAGTTTTTTAAGAATTCGGGTTACGAAGGAGGGGGCAAGGAGTACAAGCCTTTTAAGAATTAAAGAATGAGAATAAAGAATTAAAAGCTGTATAAGCTTTTTCGGCATTGTCATTTTGAATAAATGTTGTATTCCTGTGTAGACAGAGAAGCCAGAAAGGGAGAATCTGAAGATAGTATGCAGATCTTTCGCTAAGTTCAGGATGACATGAAAAGTATTCCTTTTAGGAGGAGTTTGATAAAATAAAGAATTTAAAAATTAAAAAATAGAAGAATTATGGAAATGAATTTATTGATTGCTTATGTAGGCATCGCAATTATGGTTGGTTTATCAGGTATCGGTAGTGCTTACGGAGTAACTATCGCAGGTAATGCTGCTATCGGAGCATTGAAGAAGAATGATAGTGCATTCGGTAACTTCCTGGTATTGACAGCTCTTCCTGGTACACAGGGGCTGTATGGTTTTGCCGGTTACTTCATGTTCCAGAGCATTTTCGGTGTTCTGACTCCGGCTATTACAGGTATTCAGGCTGCTGCCGTGTTGGGTTCCGGTATTGCTTTGGGACTTGTAGCTCTTTTCTCCGCTATCCGTCAGGGGCAGGTTTGCGCTAATGGTATCGCTGCTATTGGTCAAGGACATAATGTATTTGGCAATACATTGATTCTGGCCGTTTTTCCTGAATTGTATGCTATTGTTGCTTTGGCTGCAACCTTCTTGATGGGATCTGCATTGGCTGCGTAATCAGATTAGTTTTTTTATATAGGCGGTTATTTCCTGTTTTTATGGAAATAGCCGCTTTTTTTATTCTAATGTAAGGCAGAACCTTAAAAATATTTATTATTGTAGCTGATATCAGTATTTTTTGTGAAGATTGTTAGAGCGAAATGATTGAATGTTAATTCAGAAACTGTCTGAATAACATAAAGTTGCAAAAAAACTTTATTATCTCATTGAAAATATGTACCTTTGCGACCGAATTAAGATTAGTTAATAGATGGCAAAAGAATTGTTAGCCCCTGATTATATCTTCGAAGCAAGTTGGGAGGTATGTAATAAAGTAGGGGGAATTTATACAGTGTTGTCCACTAGGGCCAAAACACTGCAGGAAGCATTCAAAGACAAAGTCTTTTTCATAGGACCCGATTTTTGGGCAGGAAAGGAAAACCCTTTGTTCAGTGAAAATGAGAATCTTTGTGCGGCATGGCGTGAACATGCTTTGAAGAAAGATGGACTGAAAGTTCGTGTGGGGCGCTGGAATATTCCGGGAGAGCCTATCGTTATATTGGTGGATTTTTATCCTTTCTTCTCTAAAAGAAATGAAATATATGGCCGGATGTGGGAGAATTTCAAAGTCGATTCACTTCATGCTTATGGAGATTACGACGAAGCGTCTATGTTTTCTTATGCAGCCGGAAAAGTGGTTGAAAGCTTTTATCGTTTCAATTTGACCGAAAATGATAGAGTCATTTATCAGGCACATGAATGGATGACAGGTATGGGCGCCCTTTATTTGCAGAAAGCGGTACCCGAAATAGCTACTATTTTTACTACTCACGCTACTTCTATAGGCCGGTCTATCGCCGGAAACAATAAACCTCTTTACGATTACTTATTTGCTTATAATGGTGACCAGATGGCTCGTGAACTCAATATGGAGGCAAAGCATTCTATTGAGAAGCAGACTGCGCATCATGTGGATTGCTTTACTACGGTTAGTGAAATTACCAACAATGAATGCAAGGAGTTGTTGGACAAGCCGGCAGATGTGGTGTTGATGAATGGGTTTGAGGATGATTTTGTTCCGCAAGGCCGTACGTTTACCGCCAAGCGTAAGAAAGCTCGTGCTGCGATGTTGAATTTGGCTAATAAATTGCTGGGCTTGACGATGAGTGATGATACTCTTATTGTGGGCACAAGCGGTCGTTATGAGTTTAAAAATAAAGGTATCAATGTCTATTTGGAGTCTTTGAACCGATTGACCCGTGATAAAAATTTGAAAAAAGAGGTGCTGGCATTTATTAATGTACCAGGTTGGGTGGGGGACCCTCGTGAAGATTTGGTGGAACGTTTGAAAAGCAAAGAAAATTTCACAACTCCGTTGGAGTGCCCGTTTATCACACATTGGTTGCATAATATGAGTCATGACCAGGTACTTGATATGATGAAGTATTTGGGAATGTCCAATTCGGCGGAATCTAAGGTAAAAGTAATATTTGTACCTTGTTATCTGGATGGAAAGGATGGCATCTTGAATTTGGAATATTATGATTTGGTGTTGGGGAATGACTTGAGTGTTTATCCTTCCTATTATGAACCTTGGGGGTATACACCATTGGAAAGTGTAGCATTCCATGTACCTACTATAACAACTGATTTGGCCGGATTTGGTTTGTGGGTAAATTCGTTGAAGGGTAGATACTGTGAGTTGAAAGATGGTGTGAAAGTTATCCATCGCTCGGATTACAACTATTCTGAAGTAGCGGATGTTATAAAGGACACCATATCGGAATTTTCGGGATTGCCGGAAAATGTAATCAAGACTATGCGTAAAAATGCGGCGGACATTGCGGAAAAGGCATTGTGGAAGCATTTTATCAAATATTATTATGAAGCTTATGATGTGGCATTGCATAATGCACAGAAAAGGCTTATTATGAATAGCTAATTAATTATTAATAAATAATTTGAGAGACATGAAAATCAAAGTAAGTAATGCGAATACTCCTAATTGGAAGGAAGTTACAGTAAAATCACACATTCCCGAAGAACTGAAGAAGTTGGAGGAAATGGCTCGTAACATCTGGTGGGCATGGAATTACGAAGCAACAGACCTGTTTAGAGATTTAGATCCTGTGACTTGGAAAGAAGTGGGGCAGAATCCCGTTGCTTTATTGGAACGTTTGAGCTATGAAAAGCTGGAGGCATTAACCCAGGATAAGGTGATTGTAAAGCGCATGAACGATGTATATGCTAAATTTAAAGCTTATGTAGATGCTAAGCCGGATAGCAAACGTCCTTCTGTAGCCTATTTCTGTATGGAGTATGGTTTGACACATGTTTTGAAAATCTATTCCGGTGGTCTGGGTATTTTGGCCGGTGACTACTTGAAAGAAGCATCAGACAGTAATGTAGATATGTGCGGTGTTGGCTTCTTGTATCGTTATGGATATTTTAGCCAGAGCCTTTCAATGGATGGTCAGCAGATTGCTAACTATGAATCACAGAATTTCGGTAGCCTGCCTATTGAACGTGTAATGGATGAAAACGGACAGCCGATGGTGGTCGATGTTCCTTATTTGAACTATTTCGTTCATGCATATGTATGGAAGGTAAATGTAGGACGTGTTCCTTTGTATCTGCTGGATACTGATAATGAAATGAACAGCGAATTTGATCGCCCTATCACATATCAGTTGTATGGTGGAGACTGGGAGAACCGTTTGAAACAAGAAATCTTGCTAGGTATTGGTGGTGTGTTGCTGTTGAAGAAACTGGGCATTAAGAAAGATGTTTATCATTGTAATGAAGGACATGCTGCTTTGTGTAATGTGCAGCGTTTGTGTGATTATGTAGAAAGCGGGCTGACATTTGACCAGGCTTTGGAAGTAGTTCGTTCTTCTTCTTTATATACGGTTCATACTCCGGTTCCTGCGGGGCATGACTATTTTGATGAAGGCTTGTTTGGAAAATATATGGGTGGTTATCCACAGCGTATGGGGATTTCTTGGCAGGATTTGATGGACTTAGGTCGTATTAATCCGGGTGATGCAGGCGAACGTTTTTGTATGTCTACATTTGCTTGTAATACTTGTCAGGAAGTAAACGGTGTAAGCTGGCTGCATGGCAAGGTTTCTCAGGAGATGTTCTCTGGAATTTGGAAAGGCTATTTTCCTGAAGAAAGTCATGTAGGTTATGTGACTAATGGCGTTCACTTCCCGACATGGAGTGCTACTGAATGGAAGAAACTATATGCTAAGCATTTTGCTCCTAACTTCCTGGAAGATCAATCTAATGAGAAAATTTGGGAAGCTATTTATAATGTAGCCGATGAAGAAATTTGGGAAACCCGTATGGCTTTGAAGCACAAATTGGTTGACCATATTCGTAAGCAGTTCAGTGAAAGCTGGTTGAAGAATCAAGGTGATCCTTCACGCATTGTTTCTCTGATGGAAAAGATTAATCCAAATGCCTTGTTGATTGGTTTTGCCCGTCGTTTTGCTACTTACAAACGTGCACATCTGCTGTTTACTGATTTGGAACGTTTGTCTAAGATTGTGAATAATCCTGATTATCCGGTACAGTTCTTATTTGCAGGTAAGGCTCATCCACATGATGGTGCAGGTCAAGGGTTGATCAAGAAGATTGTGGAAATTTCCCGTCGTCCGGAGTTCTTGGGCAAAATCATCTTTTTGGAAAATTATGATATGCAGTTGGCACGTCGTTTGGTTTCAGGTGTTGATATTTGGATGAATACTCCTACCCGTCCTTTGGAAGCTTCCGGAACATCAGGCGAGAAGGCTTTAATGAATGGTGTTGTTAATTTCTCTGTGCTTGACGGTTGGTGGCTGGAAGGTTACCGTGAAGGAGCAGGATGGGCGTTAACTGAAAAACGTACTTATCAGAATCAAGATCATCAAGATCAATTGGATGCTGCAACTATTTACAGTATTTTGGAAAATGAGATTCTTCCGTTGTATTATGCACGTAACCGTAAGGGATATTCTGAGGGTTGGGTGAAGACTATCAAGAACTCTATTGCTCAAGTGGCTCCTCATTATACAATGAAACGTCAGTTAGACGATTATTATGCTAAGTTCTATACTAAAGAAGCGAAACGTTTTAAAGAATTGGTAGCCAATGATTATGCAAAGGCTAAAGAACTGGCTGCTTGGAAAGAACGAGTTGCAGAACTTTGGGATTCCATTGAAATCGTTTCATGTGAAAAGACAGAAGAGCTAGCTAGCGGTAATATTGAAAGCGGAAAAGAATATATCATTACTTATGTTATAGATGAAAAGGGATTGGATGATGCAGTAGGTATTGAACTGGTTACCACTTTCACCAATGCGGAAGGTAAGGAGCATATCTATTCTGTAGAACCAATGGAAGTAATTAAGAAAGAAGGTAACTTGTATACATTCCAGGTTAAACACAGTTTGTCTAACTCAGGTAGCTTCAAGGTGGCATACCGTATGTTCCCGAAGAATGTTGATTTGCCTCATCGTCAGGACTTCTGTTATGTTCGTTGGTTTAATTAATCATTGAATTAAGATAATATTTCTATTTAAAGAACTGTTTCCTTGGAAAAGAGAGGAAGCAGTTCTTTTTTATTAGTCTGTTCGCCCAAAGTTCTATTGATATTATCATTCTAGTTTTTGTCTAAGCCGAGATTGCTATGGAAAGTGCGTATTATTGGGAAGGGTGACAGGACGAGTATAAAAAATACCGATGCCTTTCTAGACATCGGTATTTTACTTTGTGAACTATTTTTGCAGTTGTTTTATTTCAACAGTTCGTTCAGCTTGGACTTGATGGCATCGCCGCGGAGATTACGTGCTACAATGGTACCCTCCTGATCAACCAATACAGTAGCAGGAATTGAATTGACGCCATAAAGTTTTGCACCTGCATTGTTCCAACCTTGTAAGTCAGACATTTGTGGCCATGTAATATTTAGGGCAGTGATAGCCTCTTTCCACTTGTCTGCATTTTCGTCCAAAGAAACACCTACAATCCCGAAGCCTTTATCTTTGAAAGCCTTGTATGCTTCTACAACATTAGGCATTTCTTTACGGCAAGGTCCGCACCAGCTAGCCCAAAAGTCAATCAAAGTATATTTATTTTTGCTGACGAAATCAGACAGGCTTACAGTTTCACCTTCAGGAGTCTGCATAGAGAAATCAATGTATTTCTGACCTACAGCCGTTTTCTCTGAAGTTTCAATGTGGGCTTTCAACTTGTTGATACGTTCATTAACTAATGCGGCAGGAATTTTCTCTACCAACGCTTTTTGTTTGTCAAGTTCGAATGCGCCTGCATAGGAAGGAAGCAGATATACACCGACCGGATTGGTGATATTGGCTTCAATTGTTTGATAAACCATATCCATGCCTACACTGTCTTTCTTTTCAATCTCAGCCATGATAGCTTCTACCTGCTCTTCTGTCAAGCTAGTGTCGCTTTGAGCCTTTTGGTACATTTCATTCATTTCCTTGCTTAAAGCCATGAAACCATCTTTGAATTTTTGGTAAGCGTCATTATTAGGAGTACCTGAAACTTTGCTTTCCTTACCTAAGGTTACATTAATATTCCCATTTTCAAGAAAAAGATCAGTAAAGTAACGCTTGTTTCCTTTCATATAAGTGATGTAGCGGTTTACAGCCGTATCTTGTTTTCCGGTGAATACGAAAGTTCCGCTTTTGACAATAGCGGAATCGAGTTTTACAAGATCCCCTCCTGCGTATTCCTGTAAATAGATTGTGTCGCCATCAGTGATGTCTTCTACTGAACCTGTAACCTTATAGGAAGGCGAATTCTGACATGCAACGAAAGCCATGCTTCCTGCAGCCAATAAATAAACTAATTTTTTCATTTTAATATGATTATAATTTGCACGCAAAGATAACTACTTAATTAATATGTTTGCGGAAAAAAGGTTTTTATTTTCAGAATGAAATTAGGAATCTGTAGTTTAGCTTTGCTTTTTTTGAATTTTATGGGCATTTATTTAATTCCTTTGGTTTTTTTGCACAAATCTATGGAATAAAAAGTATAATCCTATTAGACCAATGTTATTAGTGACTATCATCCTGATAATATTACTCTCTCTTGCATTAATCAAAGTAATTGCAAAAGGAAAGTTTTTTGATTGTAAAATAAAGACAGTAGAACAATTTCATGACGCGATATGGAATAATGCACATGAGTTTATTTTTTTGATAGACCAGACTTCTCATGTAGTGAAAACAAATTATTGTACTCTGTATAAGCAACCTGTCAATAAAGACAGAACTTGTTTTGGTGAGATTTTACAATGCTGATATGCCAGAGAGCAGGAAAATTGTAATAAGCATGAACGGTGTAGGGGCTGTCCTGTCCGGTATAAAATAAAGGAATTGTTCAATACCCATTCTTCTTTTAGTAATTTGGAGGTCGTGATGGATAATTGTTTCTCGGCCGTCGGGTGTTTATAATATGGTTATTTCCGGGCGCTATTTATTGCTGGAAAATAAATATTATGTTATTTTAACAGTGCATGATATCAGTAAGGAGCGTGTGTTGAAGTCATCTTTGCAACATAGTAATGAGAAATTTCTTTGTTTTTTTGATAATGTGACCGTTGGGTGTGCTATTTGCGACAAAGATGGCAAGTTGGTGGAAGTGAATGATACTTATGTGAGATATATGGGTACCACCTCTAAAACGAGGCTGTGAATCAGCTTAATATTTATACCAATCCATGCATAAACCCAGAATTTAAAGAGATAATGAAAGCGGGTGTTCCCGTATCGGAGGAAGTGAAGTATGATTATGAAAAAATAAATAAGTATTATGTAAGGAGCTGTCATAAGGGTGTGCACTATTTTCGTTTTATTGTGAATTACATGTGGAATGCCGGAGGAGAAGTGGAGAATATTTTAATTATTTGGGTAGAGAATACGCTTATTCATAAAGCACTCCGTCAGAATAATATGTTCCGTGAGATAATTACTTATGCTTCTTCTATTTCCAAGATAGGCTTTTGCTCTCTTAATTTGTCCAAGAGCGAGCAATTGATGACACCGGAGTATTTAAAGAATTTGGGGATAAAGGAAGAAATAGACATGCCCCGGATTTTTTCTAATTTGGAACATGCCCATCCTGATGACCGGAAATTTTTCCTTGAATATATAGAAAAAGCCGATTATGAGAGAATGGAGCCGTTATTCGTATTATGACAGATGGAGAATATCGTTGGGTGAAGCAATATTTAATTCAGCAAGTTTTTGATCTGGAGAACAGAAATATTGTTCTGGCAGGAGTGAATGTGGACATTGACGTACAAAAACGGACGGAAGAAGCTTTGCGCATCGCTAAAGAAAGTGCAGAAAGTTCCGATCGGTTGAAGTCTGCTTTTCTTACGAACATGAGTCATGAGATACGTACTCCTTTGAATGCGATAGTCGGTTTCTCTAATTTGCTGATAAATGCTGACAATAAGGATGATTTTGATAGCTTTAAGTAGATTATAGAGCAGAATAGTACCTTTACTGTTACAATTGATCGGTGATATTCTGGATCTTTCGAAAATAGAATCGGGCACATTGAAGTTTGTATGGAGTGATGTGAATATTAATGCAATGATATACGATTTGGAGAAGGTATTTCAATTACGAAACAAAAATAATCCGGAGGTGGAGATCAGGTTTGTGCCCGGTATGGAAGAGTGCGTGATTCGTACCGAGCGACTTATGGGGGGGCGGATCGGTGTTGAATTCGAGCAGGGAGAAGGTTCCACTTTTTGGTTTACAATTCCTCAAAAGCCCATCATTCACTTTGCTGAAAGAAGAGAAATAGTACGCGCAATGGAAAATTATTAGTCGGATGAATAAATATTACTTTATTTATATCCTCCATTCTTGAAAAATACCGTATTTTTGCAACTCAATTACAAAATGAGTATGCAACAATCTAATTATATAATTGAGGTAAAAGGTGTTTCCAAGTTTTTTGGTGATAAAATGGTCTTGGATAACATTAATTTATATGTAAAAAAAGGTGAGTTTGTAACCGTGTTGGGTCCCTCCGGCTGCGGAAAGACTACTCTTTTACGTTTGATTGCCGGTTTCCAGACTGCTTCGGAAGGCGAGATAAAGATAGCTGGAAAAGAGATCACGCAGACACCTCCGCATAAGCGCCCGGTAAATACCGTGTTTCAGAAGTATGCTTTGTTTCCTCATTTGAATGTGTTCGATAATATTGCCTTCGGATTGAAATTGAAAAAGATTCCCAAGCAGACTATCGAGAAGAAAGTAAAGGCAGCTCTTCGTATGGTAGGAATGACAGACTATGAGTATCGGGATGTGAATTCTTTGTCAGGCGGGCAGCAACAGCGTGTAGCCATAGCCCGTGCTATCGTCAATGAGCCGGAGGTGTTGTTGCTGGATGAGCCTTTGGCTGCTTTGGACTTGAAAATGCGTAAAGATATGCAGATGGAATTAAAAGAGATGCATAAGACATTGGGCATCACCTTTGTTTATGTGACGCATGACCAAGAGGAAGCTTTGACATTGAGCGACACAATTGTTGTAATGAGTGAAGGAAAAATACAGCAGATCGGAACACCGGTGGATATTTATAACGAACCCATCAATTCGTTTGTAGCCGATTTTATAGGTGAGAGCAATATTTTGAACGGAACAATGATACAGGACAAGCTTGTGCGTTTTGCAGGAGTGGAGTTTGAATGTGTGGATGAAGGTTTCGGTGAAAATATGCCGGTAGATGTTGTGGTACGTCCTGAAGATTGGTATATTTTTCCAGATTCGGATGCTTCACAGATTTCCGGTATCGTAACCTCATCCATCTTTAAAGGTGTGCATTATGAAATGGTGGTCGAGGCCAATGGTTATGAATTTATTGTACAGGATTATCATCATTTTGCTGTGGGTGAGCAGGTAGGTTTGTTGATAAAACCTTTTGATATCCATATTATGAAAAAAGAACGTGTATGCAATACGTTTGAAGGAGAACTGGCAGACGGAACGCATGTGGAATTTCTGGGATGTACGTTTGAGTGTCTGCCAGTGGCTGACATTGAGCCGGGGGCCAAAGTGAAAGTACAGGTAGATTTCAAGGATATCATTTTGCAGGATAATGAAGAGGATGGAACTTTAACCGGGGATGTACGTTTTATCCTATATAAGGGAGACCATTATCACCTCACCGTGTCATCGGACTGGGGGGAGGATATTTTTGTTGATACCAATGATGTATGGGATAATGGTGATCATGTAGGTATCAGCATCCTTCCCGAAAGTATAAAAGTAACTCAGGTTGTAGAATCATAATAAAGAAAAGAGGTGCTCAGAACGATACGATTTTTCTTGTCTTCACGTAAAAGCTGGACTATTCCTTACGTGATATTTTCGGCGGTATTTGTTATTCTTCCGCTACTTTTAATAGTGGTTTATGCATTTATGGATGATGCGGGTTATTTCACTTTGGGAAATTTTGCCAAATTCTTCGCTCATCCCGAGGCAATCAACACATTTGTTTATTCTATTGGCGTGGCCATTATCACAACAGTGGTATGTATCTTATTGGGATATCCTGCTGCCTATATTCTGACACAGACGCGGATGAAATATGCATCGACGGTGGTGGTATTGTTTATTCTGCCCATGTGGGTGAATATTTTAATACGTACACTGGCTACGGTAGCATTGTTCGACTTTATGAACGTACCTTTAGGAGAGGGGGCTTTGATATTCGGTATGGTATATAATTTTCTGCCTTTTATGATTTATCCTATTTACAACACTTTGCAGAAATTGGATAAAAGTTATGTGGAAGCGGCACAAGATTTGGGCGCCAATCCTATGCAAGTGTTTTTCAAGGCTGTGCTACCCCTGTCCATGCCGGGTATTGTGAGTGGTATATTAATGGTGTTCATGCCTACTATCTCCACATTTGCCATTGCCGAATTATTGACAATGAATAATATTAAACTGTTTGGTACTACTATCCAGGAAAATATTAATAATAGTATGTGGAATTATGGGGCGGCCTTGTCGTTGATTATGCTGTTCCTTATTGGTGCGACAACCTTGCTCGCTTCAGATGATAAGGATCATAACGAAGGAGGTGGGCTATGGTAAAGAAAATTTTGTGTCAGGGATATTTGTGGCTGCTTCTGCTATTGCTTTATGCACCTATTTTTATCATTATGATCTATTCGTTTACCGAAGCAAAGGTGCTGGGCAACTGGACTGGGTTTTCCACCAAACTCTATTCATCCCTGTTTGTTGCGGGCACACATCATTCATTGACAAATGCCTTGGTCAACACCCTGAGCATTGCCTTGATTGCAGCTACCGTATCTACTTTGCTGGGCAGTATTACGGCAATCGGTATATTCAATCTTCGTACCCGTGCTCGTAAAGCAATCAGTTTTGTCAATAACATTCCTATCTTGAATGGAGATATTATTATTGGTATATCTTTATTCTTGCTGTTCGTATCTTTGGGTATTCCACAAGGATATACCACTGTGGTTCTTGCACATATCACATTCTGTACTCCATATGTGGTGTTAAGTGTGTTGCCGCGTTTGAAACAGATGAATCCGAATATTTATGAGGCGGCGCTTGATTTGGGGGCTACCCCTATGCAGGCACTCCGCAAGGTGATTGTTCCTGAGATTCTTCCGGGAATGATTTCTGGTTTTATGCTGGCGGTGACTTTGTCCATTGACGATTTTGCCGTGACTGTATTTACTATTGGTAACGAAGGGCTTGAAACTCTTTCCACCTATATTTATGCGGATGCACGAAAAGGAGGGCTGACTCCTGAACTTCGTCCGCTTTCTACCATTATATTCGTATTGGTGCTGGTATTGTTGGTTATCATCAATCGCCATGCAAGCAAGAAAAAGGAGGTATAAAAAATGAGGAAAATAAATAAATGGCTGATGGTGTGTGTGTGTGCGTTATTTTCTTTAACCGGATGTTATAACACAGAGCCTCGTGAAAATGTACTGAAAATATATAATTGGGCCGACTACATTGATGAGGATGTGTTGGCGGAATTTCCCCGGTGGTACAAAGAACAGACGGGGGAAGATATACGGATTGTCTATCAGACTTTTGACATCAATGAAATCATGTTGACCAAGATAGAACGCGGACATGAAGATTTTGATGTAGTTTGTCCTTCGGAGTATATCATAGAGCGTATGCTGAGGAAAGGTTTATTGCTTCCCATTGATACTGTTTTTGGAAAGACTCCCAATTATCTACATAATGAATCTCCTTATATCCGCAACAATTGGATAAATTGAGTCGGTCGGGGCATCGTGCTTCAGATTATGCCATCGGTTATATGTGGGGAACAGCAGGTATCCTTTTTAATACCGATCATGTTCCGGCGGAAGATGCCAGGACTTGGGCCAGTCTTTGGAATCTGAAATATAAGAACAAGATTCTGATGAAGGAAAGTTATCGTGATGCATATGGTACCGCATTGATTTATGCCAATGCTGGGGATTTGAAAAAAAGTAAGGTTACGGTAGAGGAGTTGATGAACAACTATTCGCAAGCGTCCATCGATACTGTTGAGAAGTATCTGAAAGCAATGAAACCCTTGATAGCAGGTTGGGAAGCCGATTTTGGTAAGGAAATGATGACTAAAGGTAAAGCATGGCTGAACATGACCTGGAGCGGGGATGCGGTATGGGCGATAGAAGAGGCTGAAGGAGTGGGCATCCATCTGGACTATGAAGTGCCGGCAGAGGGAAGTAATGTGTGGTATGACGGATGGGTGATCCCTAAGTATGCTAGAAATAAAAAGGCTGCCAGTTATTTTATTAATTATTTATGCCGTCCTGATGTGGCTTTACGTAATATGGACGCCTGTGGTTATGTGAGTGCCGTCGCGACTCCCGAGATTTTGGAGGCAAAGATAGATACTACCTTATCTTACTTTGCAGATTTAAGTTATTTTTTCGGTCCTGCTGCCGATAGTATACAAATAGATAAAGTGCAGTATCCTGACCGTACAGTGGTGGAGCGTTGTGCCATGATTCGTGACTCCTGTGACAAGACCGAATTGGTCTTGGAGATGTGGTCGCGTGTAAAGGGGGATAATTTGGGGGTAGGCGTGGTTATTGTGATTCTGGTATTTGCCGGGATTATGGTGGTATTCACCGTGTATAGAAAGCTTCAGCGTTATCAGCATGAAAAGGTGCAACGTCGTCGCAGGAATCACCGGAGAAAGAAATGACTTAATCTAAAGGAAAACATTTAGTCTTGCTGATAAAACGATTTAGGGAATCCAATCTTTAGGTAAAATTAAAATAAAAGTCCGAACTTGGGAAAGTCCGGACTTTTATTTCTATAATCATATAAAGATTAAATGATGTATTGTGAAGAGATAGACTCATTATTCATCACGCGGCGGATTGTTTCAGCAAACATATCGGCAATGGTCAGTTGCTTCACTTTAGAACAACGGTTAGCATAAGGAATACTATCGGTAAATACCATTTCTTCTAGGCCGGAGTTCTGAACGCGTTCAGATGCAGGACCTGACATTACACAGTGAGAAGCGATTGCGCGGACGGAAATGGCTCCCGCTTCTTTCATAATATCGGCAGCTTTGGTAATAGTACCTGCTGTATCTACCATATCGTCAATTAAGATGACATTTTTATTTTTTACATCACCGATAATTTGCATGGTGGCCACTTCATTGGCTTTCAGGCGCGTCTTGTTGCAAAGCACCAAGGGTACACCCAAATATTTGGAATAAGTGCTGGCGCGTTTTGAACCACCCACGTCCGGAGTTGCGATTACCAAGTCTTCCAGTTGCAATGATTCAATGTAAGGTAGGAATACGCCAGAAGCGTAGAGATGGTCTACCGGTACATCAAAAAATCCTTGAATCTGATCGGCATGTAAATCCATTGTGATCAAACGATCAATGCCTGCCACGCTCAGAAGATCGGCTACCAGTTTAGCACCGATGGAAACACGAGGTTTGTCTTTTCTGTCCTGACGTGCCCATCCAAAGTAGGGGATAACGGCTACAATACTCTTTGCGGAGGCTCTTTTAGCTGCATCAATCATTAGCAGCAGTTCCATTAAGTTGTCAGAGTTAGGAAAGGTAGATTGAACCAGAAAAACATGTGCGCCTCTAATTGATTCTTCATAAGAAACAGCGAATTCACCATCAG
>NZ_JBCOCI010000029.1:15918-35679 GCF_040929485.1 Phocaeicola sp. RTP21198st1_B8_RTP21198_201120
ATGATGTTCATGTTTCCTAATTCGCAACCGAGGCTGTTGCAAATCTTTTCTGCAAGGTATCTCGAATTTGTTCC
Organism: Phocaeicola sp. RTP21198st1_B8_RTP21198_201120; assembly: GCF_040929485.1. Lineage (NCBI taxonomy): Bacteria > Pseudomonadati > Bacteroidota > Bacteroidia > Bacteroidales > Bacteroidaceae > Phocaeicola > Phocaeicola sp. RTP21198st1_B8_RTP21198_201120. The sequence goes on from NZ_JBCOCI010000029.1 coordinate 15,993, forward strand.
TGAGAATACCATAAAAGGTGATGTTTTGCTCATTTTTGTAATAGATATTACCTATTTGTTAATTTGCGTGCAAAGGTACGTATTATAATTAGAAATTAAAAATAGAAATTTAAAAATAACTTCTCATTATTGTAACATGTTTGGTGTGAAGCATATTCTTCGTTTTTTAGACTTCTATTCTAAATTTTTTGATAAATCAGTCTGCTAAATCTCTTAATTTCCGGAAATGTTCTATCACGCATCGGTAATCGCGGTCAGTACATGCATCGAATTTATTCCAAAGGGCGCCCAATATGGCGGCTCCTCCGAAACCAAAGTCCTTTACCTCCAGCAAGTTTTCTTCGTCAATGCCTCCCAAAGCTATGACTTTCTTGTCGATAATGCTCGCTTTGGCGGCGGCACGGAGTTCTTCGGCGGTGTATGCCGAGTTATAATTCAACTTGGATATACTATTGAATACCGGACTCAGAAATACATAATCGCAACCAGATTTGTGCTCTTTAACTTCGTCTAGCGAATGGCAGGAACAACTGACATGTCCTTTGTATCCTTCCGGCAGATTCGGATTACGGCCGTTCAGGTGAATTCCTTTCAGTTTGTATTCCTCTTTCAGATAAAAATGTCCGTGAACCACGATGCGTTTGTGATATTGTTCGGGGATAAGGGTTAGCAGACGTTCTGCAAACATAGGTGCCGTACCGGGCTTTCGCAGATGGAGTGTATCTAGCCCCTCCTCGAAAAGAGCTGTAATTATTTTATCTTCCTCCACAAAATAAGTGGGGGGTGTTATTAGAATTAACTTCATACCTTATGACTAATTGCTAAGCAAAGATAGCAACCTATTTGTAATAATCCTAGTGGATTTATAGATTTATTTTTGATAAGCCTGTAAATCAATAGGATACTTTCCCTGAAAATGTAATTCATGCGATGGAAAAGTTTTAAATAATGTGTGCGTACCTGCATGAAATAGGCGTTTTTTATTTACTTTTGCGCTAATAAACAAGACGAATAGATAGAATTATGAATAAAAAACAATTTCTTGCAGCTGCATTTTGCTTGATGGCGCTTGCCGGATGTACGCAAAAAACGGAATTGCCTGAGAATCCTAAAGATCAAGAAGAGTACCGTGATCATCAGGGAAACAGTTGGATTTACAACGCTATGCTGATGCGTTGGGCATTAATGCCGTCTATGGCCAACGGACTTTCTACCACACATTATTATTATCCCAAATCTGATTCGTGGACAGATGCTAACGGAACGAAAGTGGATGCTCCTTCAAAAGTGAATGTGGGGTCAAAATCGTCTGCAAAATCAAAATCGAGCGGAAGTGTTTTTGGGAAAACACGCCGTTCATCCGGTGTTCATAGTTAACAGGAAGCGGATATGAAAAGAATACCAGTTACGCCACGTCTGGATTACCGTGAGAAAATAGAAGCGCTGGGGTTTGATTTTCATGGTGATTATTGGCGCGAGGAAGCATATTATCATTTTACGGCTGAAGAAACAGCTTGTTTGGAGGAAGCGACCAATGAGGCGTACCACCTGTATTGTGAGGCTGCCCAATTCATTATTGAGGATAACCCGGAATTTATGGAGCGTGCGTTGAATATTCCGAAGGAGATTGGTGAGCGTATTCGTGCTTCTTGGGATGCGGATGAGTTAAGTCTGTATGGTCGTTTTGATTTTATATTAGCCAAGGATGGTACTCCGAAAATATTGGAGTTCAATGCTGATACACCGACTTCTTTGCTTGAGGCATCTGTTATCCAATGGCAATGGAAAGAAGATGTTTTTCCGGAATGCGACCAGTTTAATGGCATTCATGAAGGATTGGTGCAGTCATGGAAAGATATTTTCCCCAAAAAAGGAGAGATTTATTTTGCCGGTGCATTAGAGAATAATGAAGATACAGGAACGTTGCAATATCTGGCAAGTACGGCGATGGAGGCTGGGTTTTCTACCCGAGTATTAGATATGCAGGCGCTGGATTTGCAGAATGGACGATTTTTTGATCCGGCAGGTGAACTAGTGAACCGGTGCTTTAAACTTTATCCGTGGGAGTGGATGGTGGACGAAAGTCCTGACGGATGTCTGGCGGAAATGGAATGGTTGGAGCCGATATGGAAATTGGTGATGTCCAATAAAGCGATCCTTGCCACATTGTACGAGTTGTTTCCGGATTCTCCTTATGTGCTTCCTTGTTATTTGTCGCGCCCTCGGTCGGGTTTGTTTTGTAAAAAACCGGTCTTCTCTCGTGAAGGTCATAATGTAAGCGTTGTTGATATCCGGAATTGGGAGGAACATGTACGTATAGCTGAAACGGAGGGTGATTATAACACTGGAGCTTATGTATATCAGGAGTATGTGGAACCGACAGTGTACAGTGGCAGATATCCAGTTATTGGCTCTTGGATTATAGGAGGAGAGGCTGCGGGCATCGGTATTCGCGAAAATCGTATGGAGGTTACGGATAACTTGTCCGAGTTTGTACCACATATTATAGGATAAAGTCAAACTATTTATGTGCCAGTCGGAGCCGGGCGACGGATGTCGTCATGCCTCGGCTGTTGGCACATAATTGAGGAATTAAATGTCTTTTGAATAGGGCCGGTTCGATTCCTCTAAAAAGAAATGAGATGGGTTTCCATCGTTTTCACGTTAATCGTCCATAATTTGCCGCTTAGCACTTCGCCATATTCACCTATAATCTTCAACACTTCAGCGGCTTCGGCGCAACCTATCATGCCAGGGGTTACACCCAATACTCCTTTGGGTGGATGAGGCATGGACAGCATTTCTGCTTCATCGGGGAAAAAGTGGCGGTAATCGGGACCTCCCCGGTAATTGAAGACGGATACTTGACCTTCGAAGGCGCGGATGGCGCCATATACATAGACTTTTCCCCATTTCACACAGATGTCATTAATGAGGTAGCGGGTAGCGAAATTATCACATCCGTCTATAATGATATCGTAGGTGCGGATGATTTCATCCGCATTCTCTTTAGTCAGTCTTGTGGGATAGGCATTGATTTGCACATCATGGTTCAGGGCTTCGAGACGTTTCTTGGCTTGGATGGCTTTGGGCATACCTACCTCGGCTTCACTATAAAGTACTTGACGTTGCAAGTTGCTGACACTTACCATATCATCGTCTACTAATCCAATGGTACCTACTCCGGCTCCTGTCAAGTACAAGGCAACAGGAGATCCCAGACCGCCTACACCGACTATAAGTACTTTGGCTTGTTGAAGCCGTTGTTGTCCTTTTTCTCCCAATTCAGGGAGAATGATTTGACGGTTATATCTTTCCACTTTCTTTGTTGTTAAGTTGAAAAAGGGGCTTTGTATCATTGATACAGCCCCATTCCTTTAAAAATATGGGTAATATCTATCGCATTGGTGTGAACTTGTCAAAAGAAACATCCCAGTCTTTCCATACCGGTTCCCTTCCTAATGATTTCAGTGCGTTTTCCACTTCCATAGCTGTACGTTCATCGCTTACATGGAATTGTTCCAAAGCTTGCGGATAGGTATAGTATCCTCCCGGTTCGGTTTTGCTTTCAGCGCTCATGGTAGTCACTCCGAGTCTTGCCATGTTGTCGCGGATTTGTGCCGGCTCACGGGTGGAGTAGGAGATGTCCACATCGTGGTCGAAGATGCGCATGGCAAAAGTGAGCTGCGCCAATTCACGGTCATTCATGATGACATTCGGCTGGAAACCACCGTTTTCTGCCGGACGCATACGAGGGAAGTTTACACTGTATTTGGTTTTCCAATACTTTTTCTGAAGATAACGCAAGTGATAAGCCATCATGGTCACATCGGTGCGCCATTCTTCCAATCCGATGAGTACCCCCATGCCTATGGAGTGGACTCCTGCCTGTCCCATACGGTCGAAGCTGTTTACCCGCCACTCGAATTTGGATTTCATTCCGCGTGGGTGGTATATATTATAACGGGCTTTGTTGTAAGTTTCCTGAAAGCAAATGACTCCATTTAGTCCGTGTTCTTTCAGTTCGGCATATTCTTCGGCTTTGAGGGGCATTACCTCTATTTTCAAATTGCTGAAATATTTTTTGGCGATGTCCAAGGCTTTGGCCAGATAAGGGACTCCGGCTTTTGCCGGATTTTCTCCGGTCACTAGTAATAGGTTTTCAAAAGGACCAAGTCTTTTGATGGCTTTGTATTCATCTTCAATCTGTTCGGGGGTGAGGATGGTACGAGCCATCGGGTTGCTGATATGAAAACCACAATACACGCAAGAATTGGTGCAGGAGTTTGTTATATACAGCGGTATAAACATGGAAATGGTTTTGCCGAAACGTTCTTCGGTATATCTTTTGCTTAGTTGCGCCATCGGCTCTAGGTATTTTGCTGCTGCGGGGGAGATGAGTGCCATAAAGTCGTCCACATCGCAATGTTCCTTACCAAGGGCGCGGAGCACGTCATGTTCGGTTTTGGAGTAGATGGCTTTGGTGATCTTTTCCCAATCTATTTTTTCAAGTTCTTCTGAAAACATGATTGTTATTTTTTCTTGTTATTGTTCATAAGATGATTTTGCTTTTATAAAAGTCTGTTTAAGCCTTTCCGGCATTTTATCAGGCTTCAAGCTATAATTTCCTTATTATTTTTCTACATTTCTTTTTGTCGTTTTCCGTCAGTTCGGGATGTTGTTTTGTTCCTCCCTTCTGGATAACGCCTTTGATAGAGAATCCGCTCCACTTCAGAATTTCGCGCAACGCTTTTACTACGCCGCGTGTCTGGTTAAACCAGATATTGAATGGCCATGGGGTGGAGCAGGTGCTTACGATGACTGCTTTCTTGCCTTTATGCAACGCTTGAGGGAGCCCTTTCGGACTTTCTCCCATCATGCCGTACACGATGCGGTCGAACACTACTTTCATATGTCCGTTCATATTTCCCCAATAGCAAGGTGAGCCAACGATCAGCACGTCTGCCCATTGTATCTTTTGAAGCGTGTGCTGCGCGTCGTCTTCGGGTAGGACACAGGTCTGTCGGCTGCGGCAAGCCATGCATCCTGTACAGGGGTGCACCTGCAATTTACGGATGGGTATTACTTCCACTTCGGCGCCACGTATGCGGGCTTCTTCGGTCATGATGTCCAGCATTTGGCTGATAAGTCCTTGGTTACGTGGGCTTCCGTTGAGTATCAATATCTTCATTTCCTTATTTTTTTTAGGATGTTGTTGCGGGCACATTGCACGGCGACCGTATAGTATTCCGGTTCCATATTTTCCAAGTATGCTTTCAGTTCTCCTGTCAGTTCCGGTTCTTCCAGGCAGATGTCGTAGGCAAGTTTCATGCAGACAGCTTGTCCGGATGCGCTTTCGGCAGAAGACAGCATGCCTTGAAGGCAGAAATCAAAGAAAGCTGCGTTGACAGGCTTTGGGACAGGAAGATGATGAAGGATATTCAGTAGCAGACGTCTTGTTCCGTCATGGGGGCATTGCATGACCCGCAGCATCAGTTCCTCCCTTTTATCCATCAATAGGGAAGGGAGGAGGATGCTCAGTTTTTCACAAGCCCAAGTGGCATGCCAAGCTATCTTTGTTTCTTCATGCTGTGTCAGAGTATAAAGAGCATCAAAGCGGTCGGGGGAGCCGGCTACTTGATCCACTATGTTGTCTATGTGTTTTCTTCCTAAAGTTCCTTCAAGTGCTTTCTTGAAATCTTCCATAGTTTTCACAAAGTCAGCTGTTTAATTACCCACGTTCTTCAAGTCGCGGCTCAGTTTCATGGCGCAGAAGTTGGGGCCGCACATGGTACAGTACTCACCGTCCGTATGGCGGCCTTCATTGAAGTATTCCAAAGCGCGGTCGGGATCCAGACTCAGATGGAACTGGTCGCGCCAACGGAATTCGTAACGTGCCTTGCTTAAAGCATTGTCACGGATCTGTGCGCCCGGATGCCCTTTCGCCAGATCGGCTGCATGGGCGGCAATCTTGTAAGTGATGACACCAACGCGTACATCTTCTTTGTTGGGCAATCCCAAATGTTCTTTCGGGGTGACATAGCATAGCATAGCAGTGCCCAGCCAGCCGATTTGTGCGGCACCGATGGCCGAAGTGATATGGTCATATCCCGGAGCGATGTCCGTTACCAGCGGACCGAGGGTGTAGAACGGTGCATTGTGGCAGTGAGAGATCTGGCGTTCCATGTTTTCTTTGATTTTATGCAAAGGTACATGTCCCGGTCCCTCAATGAATGCCTGTACGTTTTTGTCCCATGCGCGGAGTACAAGTTCACCCATGGTATCTAGTTCGGCAAACTGTGCCTCGTCATTGGCATCAGCGATACAGCCCGGACGAAGTCCGTCACCCAAGGATACGGCTACATCGTATTGTGCCAGAATATCACAGATGTCGTCAAAATGCTCATATAAGAAACTTTCCTTGTCATGTACCAGACACCACTTGCTCATGATGCTGCCTCCGCGGCTTACGATGCCGCACAAACGTTTGTCAGCCAGATGTACATTTTGGCGGCGTATTCCGGCATGGATGGTAAAGTAATCCACTCCTTGTTCGCATTGTTCGATTAATGTATCTTTATAAATCTCCCAATTCAGATCCTCTACTTTACCGTTTACTTTCTCTAATGCCTGATAGATAGGTACGGTACCTACGGGGACAGGACAGTTGCGGACAATCCATTCGCGTGTTTCGTGAATGTTATCGCCGGTCGAGAGATCCATCAGGGTGTCACCTCCCCATTTGCAGCTCCACACGGCTTTTTCCACCTCTTCGTCAATGGAGGAAGTGGTGGCGGAGTTTCCGATGTTCGTGTTGATCTTCACTAAAAAGTTCCTGCCGATAATCATAGGCTCGCTTTCGGGGTGGTTGATATTGGCGGGAAGTACGGCACGCCCTGCGGCTATTTCATCACGTACGAATTCAGGGGTGATAAAGGTGTCGATGCCCAGTTCCCGGCAATTCATGTTTTCACGGATGGCTACATATTCCATTTCCGGTGTAACGATGCCAGCTTTGGCGTATGCCATTTGTGTGATGGCCTTTCCAGCTTTGGCACGATAGGGCAGGGCGATGTGTTCAAAGCGCAGGTGGTCCAGACTTTTATCGTCGCGGCGCATCTTTCCGTATTCTGAAGTGATGGAGGGCAGTTGTTCTACGTCTCCCCGTCCGGTAATCCAGCTTTCGCGTATACGGGGAAGTCCTTTTTTCAGATCGATTTCCATATTGGGGTCACTGAATGGGCCGCTGGTGTCATAAATATAAACGGGAGCATTGGGCGTTATTACTTTTTCACCGTTCACTATATTCACAGTAGGAGTCAGGTTTACTTTCTGCATTCCTACTTTGATGTATGAAAACAGGGTTCCTTGCATATATGCCTTTTCGGCATGAGCGTATGCTTTTTGATCTTGCTTTTTGTCCATCATATTTCTGTTTAATCTAAGAATGAAGTTAAAGGGGATGAGGCAGATGCGATCAAGTTCTGTCCTACTGCTCCTAAGCCTGCTTCATAAGCGCGGCGTCCGGCAATGACAGCTTCCTTGAAGGCTGTTGCCATGACTACCGGCTGACCGGCTACTGCGATGGCTGTATTGACCAGACAGGCGTCCGCGCCCATTTCCATCGCTTCGGCAGCATGGCTGGGGGCACCTATTCCGGCGTCCACTACCACAGGAACGGAAGCTTGTTCGATAATGATGCGCAGGAAGTCACGTGTCTGCAAGCCTTTGTTTGTCCCGATGGGGGCGGCAAGCGGCATGACAGTTGCTGCTCCTACCTCTTCCAGCCGTTTGCACAATGTAGGATCTGCCTGACAATAGGGCAATACGACGAAACCTAGTTTGACTAGTTCCTCGGTTGCTTTCAATGTTTCGGTAGAATCCGGCAACAAGTAGCGCGGATCGGGATGGATTTCCAGTTTCAGCCAGTTGGTGCCAAAAGCCTCGCGGGCCATTTGTGCGGCAAAGACGGCTTCTTCGGCTGTGCGCACACCGGAGGTATTGGGCAATAGCTGTATGTGAGGGTGAATGATATGTTTCAGCATATCATCTTCCTTATCGTCCAATTCAATGCGTTTCATGGCTACGGTTACCATTTCACATCCTGATGCCAGAATGGCTTCTTCCATTACGGTATTTGAATTGAATTTACCGGTTCCCAGAAATAAACGGGAATTAAATTCTTTTTCAGCTATAATCAGTTTCTTCATTGTATTTTGTGATTTTATTATAAATTCATGATTCGTTTAGTTTCCGCTACCGGGTCTTTCGCCCGGAGTATGGTTCCGCTCAAAGCAATGTCGGTGATTCCCGTTTCCATGATGGAAGGGATATCTTCCAAAGTAATTCCCCCGATGGCGACGATGGGCAGATGGATATCTGCCTCTTTCATTTGCTGAATAATGGAACGGTAACCTTCTAGTCCCAGCACTGGAGAGAGATCCTTTTTTGTGGTAGTAAAACGGAACGGGCCACAGCCGATGTAGTCAGCTCCAGCTTCGTAATGCATCTTTACATCGTCAAATGTATTGGCGGTGCCTCCGATGATGAATTCTTTTCCTAATATTTTCCGTGCTTCGGCTACGGGCATATCCTTTTTTCCCAAATGCACTCCGTCGGCATGAATTTTATTGACCAACTCCACGTGGTCGTCTATGATAAATGTTGCTCCGTAGTCTTTGCATAAGCCTTGCAGACGTATGGCTTCCCGTTCCACTTCGTCAACGGAAGTGTCTTTCATACGTAGCTGGATCCAGCGGCAACCGCCTTCCAAGGCCATGCGTGCGGAATCATAATAGGAATATGTGTCGGTGAAGTGAGTGATGAATTGAAGTTCCACGGTCTTATCCTCCACATGCAGCTTTAATGACTACCAGACTGTCATTGGGGTGTAACACACATTTCTCCCACTCTATACGGGGGACCATCCGGTTGTTTACCGCTATGGCGATACCTTTCTCAGGAAGTGTCAGAAAGGTGGAAAGTTCGGCTACGGTGCATCCGTCCTTTACTTCGGTTTCTTTGCTGTTTACTGTCAGTTTCATACTATAATATCAGTTTATGAATTTACTTGTAAATACAAAGAGTTGCTTTTTGACCGGATGGTATGAGGTAAGAAGTAACAATCCCTTCGGCGGTACTAACCGCATCAGGTTCACAGGGTATAATCTCAGCCCGTCCGCTGTTTACGTGGGGCACCCCTTTGTTTTACGATGGCAAAGATATGGGAAAGAAATGAATAATGCTACAACAGACTGCTTTATTTTTTGTGGAAGAATGTTTTTTTATGATTATCTTGCATTGTGCTTGTTTATTCTTGTAAAAGGATGAATGCATATCTGCTGTATCTTTGCATCTTAAAGCAGATTGCCCCGCTCCCTGAATGAATAGGGGCGAGGCAGCCTTATTATGATGTATAGTTAAGGGTCCTTTTATAGACGTTTTTCTACTACATCCCAGTCAATGATTTCCCATAACTTGTTCACATGATCTGCACGGCGGTTCTGGTAATCCAGATAGTAAGCATGTTCCCATACATCGAAACCCAGCAATGGTTTCAGTCCTGCACGCCACGGGTTGCTTCCGTTAGGTTCTTTGGTGATATGTAGTTTTCCCTGCTTGTCTACAGAAAGCCAAGCCCAGCCCGAACCGAACAGTCCTGTGGAAGCGGTGTTGAATTCTTTCTTGAAGTTTTCAAAGCTTCCGAAGTCTCGGTTGATGGCTTCTGCTAGTTTTCCGGACGGTTCATGCTTGCTGGGTTTGGGGGTGAACTGAAGGAAATATAATGTATGGTTTAATACTTGTCCGGCGTTATTGAATATCGCTCCGTCGGGAGCTGATGTAACAATTTCCTCTACGGACTTTCCTTCAAATTCCGTACCTGGAACTAAAGAGTTCAAATTGTTTACATATGTTTGTAAGTGCTTGCCATAATGGTAGTCTATAGTAGCCTGACTGATTACAGGTTCGAGTCCGTTATTTGCATACGGGAGTTTTGGCATTTCGTAAGTCATAACTAATGAAATTAAAGTGGTTAATAATATATTCATTTTTAGTCGAGGTTTTAATTAAACTTCTATCATAATAACATTATTGGGCATGGAATTGTTCTGATAAACTCAAACTTTCTCTATCTTTGCAGGCGAAAGGTGAAATTTATGACGAATTATTTAGAAGAATTGAATGAAAGCCAGCGCGATGCAGTGCTTTACAACGAGGGTCCCTCTTTGGTGATAGCTGGAGCAGGTTCGGGGAAAACACGCGTGTTGACTTATAAGATAGCTTATTTACTGGAGCAGGGATATACTCCTTGGTCTATTTTGGCATTGACTTTTACCAATAAGGCTGCTCGCGAAATGAAAGAGCGTATAGCCCGTCAGGTGGGCGATCAGGCACGCTATTTATGGATGGGGACGTTCCATTCCATTTTTTCGCGTATCCTGCGGTGTGAGGCACAGGTTATCGGCTTTAGCTCCAATTTTACCATCTATGATTCTTCAGATTCGAAGAGTTTGATCAAGTCTATTGTAAAAGAAATGCAATTGGATGATAAAACCTATAAATCAGGGTTGATACAGGCGCGTATCAGCAATGCGAAAAATCATTTGGTTTTTCCTGATGCATATGTTTCGAACGCAGAGCTTTATCAGTATGATTTGAATGCCAAAGTACCCGCCACCCGTGATATTTACCGGCAATATTGGGAACGTTGCCGTCAAAGCGATGCGATGGATTTTGATGATTTGCTGCTTTATACTTATATGTTATTCCGCGATCATCCTGAAATTTGCCGTAAGTATGCGGAGCAGTTTCGTTATGTGCTGGTGGATGAGTATCAGGACACCAATTTTGCGCAACACAGCATTGTGCTTCAGCTTACCCAGGAGCATCAGCGTGTATGCGTGGTGGGGGATGATGCGCAGAGTATTTATTCCTTCCGAGGGGCTAATATTGACAATATATTGAAATTTACTCAACTGTATAAGGGGGCCAAGCTTTTTAAACTGGAGCAGAACTATCGTTCTACCCAGACCATTGTGTGTGCGGCAAACAGCCTGATAGAGAAAAATAGCGAGCAGATAAAGAAGGAGGTATTTTCAGAAAAAGCGAAGGGGGAGCCTATCGGAGTTTTCAATGCCTACAGTGATGTGGAGGAAGGGGAGATTGTTGCCAACCAGATTGTGAAACTGCGTTCACGGGAACATTATTCTTATAATGATTTTGCTATTTTATACCGTACAAATGCTCAAAGCCGTATTTTCGAGGAGGCTTTGCGGAAGCGTAGCCTACCTTATAAAATTTATGGAGGACTTTCTTTTTATCAACGCAAGGAGATTAAAGACGTTATTTCTTACTTTCGTCTGGCGGTAAATCCGAATGATGAGGAGGCTTTTAAGCGGGTATTGAATTATCCGGTGCGAGGAATCGGGGATACTACGTTGAACAAAGTTATTGATGCGGCTGCACAGCATCATGTTAGTCTTTGGATGGTTTTGGAAGAGCCGTTGGCATACGGCTTGAATATTAACAAGGGGATGCATACCAAGTTACAGGGGTTTCGTGAACTGGTAAAAAGTTTTATAGTGGAGATCCCGAAAAAGAATGCATATGAATTGGGGGCAATGATTGTTCGTCAGTCCGGCATTATGAATGAGATTTATCAGAGCAATGATCCGGAAAACCTGAGCCGTCAGGAGAATATTGAAGAACTGATAAACGGTATGCATGATTTTTGTGCAATCCGTGAAGAAGAAGGGAATGAGAACATCCTGTTGACGGATTTCCTGTCGGAGGTTTCTCTGCTGACAGACCAGGATAACGAGAAAGAGGAGGATGCTGAGAAGATAACCTTGATGACCATTCACTCTGCTAAAGGCTTGGAGTTTAAAAACGTTTTTGTAGTTGGGTTGGAAGAGAACTTGTTTCCCAGTGCTTTGTCACTCAATTCGTATAAGGAATTGGAAGAGGAGCGCCGCTTGTTTTATGTGGCGATTACACGTGCCGAGGAGCATTGCTATTTGTCTTTTGCCAAGAGCCGGTTTAAATATGGAAAGATGGAGTTCAGTAGCCCGAGCCGTTTCTTGAAAGATATTGATGTACATTTCCTGAAGCTGCCTCAGGAGGAACAGATGGCCCGGAGAATAGACGAGAGAGCCAGCCGTTTCTGTCGTGAGCAAAATGAACGTGCGTCTCGTTTCTTGTTTGACGAATCTGCTTCGCAGCCTTCTTATGGGCGTTCTTCATCAAATTTGTCTGGTGGTCAGAAATCATTTTTTGTTGGAGAAAGACCGAAAGCTGAGATTATCCGTCCCAGTGTGCCGCGCAATTTGACTAAGGTAGGTCTTGCTACGGTCTCAAAGCCGTCCGCGGCGGGAACCTTGCCGGTGAATGTGCTGGCAGGGCAGGTGATAGAGCATGAACGCTTTGGAATAGGCGATGTGATAAAAGTGGAAGGAACCGGTGAGAACAGCAAGGCGACTGTCCGTTTCCGGAATGCCGGAGAGAAACAATTATTGCTGAAATTCGCCCGGTTCAAAGTTGTGGAATAAATATTCTAATAGAATTCTGATACAAAAATGATAGATATCCATAAAGTACCTTCTCCATGCTATGTGATGGATGAAGCATTGCTCAGAAAGAATCTGAGTTTGATAAAGAGTGTGGCAGACCGGGCCGGAGTTGAGATCATCTTGGCTTTCAAATCTTTTGCCATGTGGAAATCATTTCCCGTTTTTAGGGAATACATCCGTTATACTACAGCTAGCTCTGTATATGAAGCCCGTTTGGCATATGAAGAATTTGGCAGTAAGGCCCATACTTATTCTCCGGCGTATACGGATACTGATTTTCCGGTTATCATGCAATGCAGCAGTCATATAACCTTTAACTCCTTCAGTCAGTTCCGGCGTTTTTATCCTATGGTTAAGGCCTCTGGAGAAAAGATATCCTGTGGTATCCGTATTAATCCTGAATATTCGGAAGTAGAGGTGGAACTTTATAATCCTTGTGCTCCCGGTACACGTTTTGGGGTGACGGCCGATTTGCTTCCCGAGACTTTACCGGAGGGTATCGAAGGCTTCCATTGTCATTGTCATTGTGAATCCAGTTCTTATGAATTGGAACATACTTTGCAGCACATAGAAGAGACGTTTGCCCGTTGGTTCCCACAAATAAAATGGTTGAATTTGGGAGGGGGGCACCTGATGACACGTAAAGATTATGATACGGAGCATCTTATTTCTTTATTAAAAGGATTGAAAGCCCGTTATCCTCATTTGGAGATTATTTTAGAACCGGGTTCGGCTTTTACTTGGCAGACCGGACCTTTGGTCGCTTCTGTTGTCGATATAGTGGAAAACCGGGGGATAAAAACTGCGATTCTGGATGTTAGTTTTACTTGTCACATGCCCGATTGTCTTGAAATGCCCTATCAGCCGGCAGTGCGTGGTGCCGAAGCTTTACCTGTCGATGCGATAAAAACAGCTTTAACGGAAGAGAATATCTACCGTTTGGGTGGAAACAGTTGTTTAAGTGGCGACTATATGGGTAGCTGGCGTTTTGACCATCCGTTACAGGTAGGAGAACGCATTGTTCTGGAAGATATGATTCATTACACTATGGTAAAAACAAATATGTTTAATGGAATCCATCACCCTTCTATCGCTATTTGGCATACAGATAATACATTGGAAGTATATAAAGACTTCCGGTATGAGGACTATCGTGATCGCATGTCCTGATGGTAATTAAAAAAACTTTTGGTTTGTATTGATTATGAGGAAATTGATGAAATAATGTAATAAAAGTGCTATAAAAAGTATAGAAAACTTTTGGAAGTTTAGAAAAAAGCACTACCTTTGCATCCGCAATCGGGAAACAGCTGAGAAATAGTTAAAGACCGAAGGCGGATATTTGCGGAAATAGCTCAGTTGGTAGAGCATAACCTTGCCAAGGTTAGGGTCGCGAGTTCGAGTCTCGTTTTCCGCTCACATAAATAAAATTTTGTGCGTTGTGACAAGAGTGTTACACAGAATGCCCAGGTGGCGGAATGGTAGACGCGCACGTTTCAGGTGCGTGTGTCGAGAGGCATGCAGGTTCGAGTCCTGTTCTGGGCACTATGTTAGAGGTTTGCGGAAATAGCTCAGTTGGTAGAGCATAACCTTGCCAAGGTTAGGGTCGCGAGTTCGAGTCTCGTTTTCCGCTCAAAAGAAAAGACCAGTGTAGAAATACATTGATCTTTTTTATTTATCATGGCGTGAATGTAGAAAACGGAAGAAGGTCAAATCAATAAATATTGATATACCCTCCTCCCGCTGTTTTAGTCAAATCATCCGCAATGGAAATATTTATTGACCAACGCTAACATTCCTTCCGGATTATCTTTCAAGTCGTTACGTAAAGTCAGATCGTTATAGCCAGTTAATTTGCTGATGATTCCATCAATCATAGTAGGGCTGAACACATTATGTTTTTGGAATATTTCGCGCTGTTGCTGCAAACAGGCTGCGGAAGCCGTACAGCTATCGGGAAGCTGGGTCAATGCCTTCAGTTTGTCTGCATTTTCTTTCTGATGAATATTGACGTTTACGTAAGTTTTTTCTGCAATGTCTAGTGCATTTTCTATTTCAAAACCATGGCGGCAGGCTACAGCTAGTCCTGCTATCAGTTGGTAGAGATCGGCCGATCCGTCCGGTGATCGCATTTCCACCGTTTGTTTTTGTGTGGTATCATAATGGCTTTCCGTTTCCAGTGGATTGGCAGTCATGCACATATCTGTTTTAGCTGCCCATCCTAGAGGTACGCGTACCAATACTGAACGGTTGCGGTCACCCCAGCAAATATTAGTTGGCGCTTCCTGATGGGGAACCAGGCGGAAATAAGAAGTAGGATTGGTGTTACCGAATGCAGTGATGGATGGAGCAAGTTCCATTATGCCAGCAATAGCTTTGCGTGCTGTTTCTGATAAAACACCTTCTTTCAACATTTGGTTTTGTCCATCTTTCATGATACGCATGTGGATATGCAATCCGGAACCAGCTTTTCCTGTAGTTATTTTAGGCGCGAAAGTAATGTTATAACCATGTTTATAGGCCAGATTACGTATAATCCATTTGGCAATCATCAATTGGTCTGCCGCATCTTCGGCATTGACAGGCAGGAATTCTATTTCATTCTGTTCATATATCATGCCATTCAAGGTAAAATTACCTACTTCGGAGTGTCCATACTTTATTTGTCCGCCTGCTTGTGCAATATAGACCATGCACTGGGTACGGAAATCATTGAACTTGGCGTATGGTGCTGATTCATGATAACCTTTCTGGTCTGTTGCCTCGAACATATTTGTATCCGGAGCAATTACATAGTACTCCAATTCTCCCATAGCCTGAAATTCCATACCGGTTATTTTATTGAATGCCTTGCATGCTTTGTGTAAGGTATGTTCGGGTGAACTTTCCAACGGCTTTCCATCCTTGTTAAAGAAAGAGCAAAGCATGGAAAGTGTGGGGATCTCGGCAAAAGGATCTAAAAAAGCCGTCCGGAATCGGGGAATTACATATAGATCACTGCTGCCCGCCTCAATGAATGGAAATAGGCTGGAACCGTCCACTCGCTCCCCGCAAGTCAGGATAGCATCTAGATATGCTTGGTTGTTGATAACGAAATTCAATGTCTTCAGTCGTCCGTCTCCGGCAGGATACATAAAGTTGACCATACGGATGCCATTCTGCTGAATGTATCGTTTTATGTCTTCTTTGGTAAACTCTGCACAAGGTTTTTCTAGAAATGCCACCAATTGGTTAGGGTTCATTATTAATTCTTTATTCATAGCAAAATTGGTTGTTTTTTGTTTGTTATTGGGTTAACTTTCCAAAGATAACAAAAAGTTTTCTGAAAATCCTATGAAAAGTTCATAGATATTTTCTTTCATACTGAGTGATATTCTCTTTATCTTTTTCTGTTTGGGAGAACATCGTTTTATAATTTGTCCTACCTTTGCACCGCTGTTTTAAAATATAAATAAGAGAATCATTATGGAACCGATGCATAAAATTAATAAAGTAGAGGTCCGGAATTTACAGATCGAAGATTACATCCAATTATCACAATCATTCAAGCGGGTGTATGCGGATAAGGATGTGTTTTGGACACACGAGCAAATAGAAACGCTTATCCGAATTTTTCCGGAAGGGCAAGTAGTAACGGTGGTAGACGATAAGATAGTGGGATGTGCTCTTTCTATTATTGTAGACTATGATATGGTAAAGGGAGATCATACCTATGCCAAAGTAACTGGTAATGAAACTTTCTGTACGCATAATCCGGAAGGGAATATTTTGTATGGTATCGAGGTGTTTATCCATCCGGATTATCGCGGTTTGCGTCTGGCACGCCGTATGTATGAGTACCGGAAAGAATTATGCGAGAAACTGAATCTGAAAGCGATCATGTTCGGTGGTCGTATTCCTAATTATTATAAGTATGCGGATACGATGCGTCCTAAGGAATATTTGGATAAGGTGCGTTCCCGTGAGATTTATGATCCAGTATTGACATTTCAGCTTTCCAATGATTTTCATGTGCGTCGTGTCATGAAGAATTATCTTCCCAATGACGAAGAATCCAAGCATTGTGCCACTTTGTTGCAATGGGATAATATTTATTATCAGGAGCCTACGCAGGATTATGTGGATAAGAAAACCACTGTACGTGTAGGGTTAGTGCAATGGCAGATGCGCCCTTATAAAACATTGGATGATGTATTTGAGCAGGTTGAGTTTTTCGTAGATGCCGTTTCCGATTATAAGAGTGATTTTGTTCTTTTTCCGGAATATTTCAATGCGCCGTTGATGGCCAAGTTCAATCATTTGGGAGAAGCCCAGAGCATTCGTGGTTTGGCACAATATACCGAAGAGGTTCGCGACCGTTTTATCAATTTGGCTATCAGTTATAATATTAATATCATTACGGGTAGTATGCCATACGTAAAAGAGGACGGAGGGCTTTATAATGTTGGTTTTTTAGTACGGCGTGACGGTTCATACGAAATGTATGAAAAGGTACATGTCACTCCCGATGAGATAAAGAGTTGGGGTCTTTCGGGTGGTAAGATGGTGCAGACTTTTGATACGGATTGCGCTAAGATTGGTATTTTGATTTGTTATGATGTGGAATTTCCCGAACTTTCTCGTATCATGGCCGATCAGGGAATGCAGATTCTGTTTGTTCCATTCCTGACTGATACTCAGAACGGTTATTCTCGTGTGCGTGTTTGTGCTCAGGCACGGGCTATCGAGAATGAATGTTTTGTCGTTATAGCCGGTAGTGTGGGTAATTTGCCGCGTGTACACAATATGGATATTCAGTATGCACAGTCTGGTGTATTTACTCCGTGTGATTTCGCTTTCCCTACTGATGGTAAACGGGCTGAGGCGACTCCGAATACCGAAATGATTCTGGTTTCGGATGTTGATCTGAATCTGTTGAATGAATTGCATACGTATGGCAGTGTGCGCAATTTGCGTGACCGCAGGCATGACCTTTATGAACTGAAGGTAAAGAAATAAAAAATGTTTCATTACGGATTACTTAGGTTAACGCTGGTTTATAGATAAGTGGTTATTATTTTATATTTCCACTTTACTTTTAAGAATAATCTGTGTTAATCAGAGTAATCCTGTGATGAGCTCTGTTATTTCGGAATAAAAGGAACTATGGGCCATTCAATAACAAACAGAGTTTTTCCTTGTCCGCTTTCCTGTAAATAGAGATTACCCCCATGTCTTTTTATAATCTGCCGGCACAGACTAAGCCCGATCCCCGTCCCTTCTGTTTTTGTAGTAAAGAAAGGAACGAATATTTTTTCTTGTAACTCCATAGGGATTCCCCGCCCATTGTCAAGTAGTTTTATATAAAGTTTGTCTGTTACCTCCAGTGTTACTTCTATTTGTCCGTCTGTCTTTCCTTCCAATGATTGCATACTGTTCTTCAGCAGATTTAAGAAAACTTGAGAGAGTTGCTTCTCATCGCCCTCAATATATATGTCAGAAGGGGTACTGCGCAGAATGAAATAGATATGGGCATTCTCAAAATCAGATTGTAGCAACAGAGCCAGATTGTGCAATGAATCGGTCAGTGAGAATCGCTTCTTTTTCGGTTCCGGCATATACGATAAGCGTCGGTATGATTCTGTGAATTCCATCAATCTTTCGCTCTGTTCACGAATCACTCCAAGTCCTCGTATTACTTTCTCGTCCGTACCGGGACGCAATGAAAGTGTTTGTGACAGGGAAACAATAGGAGCGATGGTATTCATTATTTCATGAGTAAGCACCCGGGTCAGTTTGCTCCATGACTCACTTTCTTTCTCACTCAGTTCATTGCTGATATCTTTGATAGCCAACAGGGTAATCGTTTCTGAATTTAGTTTCATCCGGTTCATGGATAGTGACAGCTGTTTTTTTGAGTTGGATTGTAAAAGAAAAGAATCTTCCACATTTCCATGGGCTATGAAATCTTTCAAGGCCGGATATTGCTCTTCCAGTTGGCGGAGGAATATGATTGGCTCAACTCCCAGCAAACGTAAAGCTGCGCCATTCACAAATATGACTCTCTTTTCGGAGTTCCACGCTAACACTCCATTCGGTACTTCTTCCAGTAAAGAGTAATAAAAGTTCTCCTGTATCCGGCTCTGCGATTTCGTTGTGGCAAGCAATTCATTGATCCGGTTTAGTGAATGGCTCAGTGCATTCATTTCTTTATCTGCCGATTGCTCGTTGAACAATATCATGTTCTCTTTATCTTCCACCGCATCCAGAAATATCCTTATTTTGGTATTGAACTTATTCAACCGTTTTACCAAAGTTTCGATTAAAAAAAGCGAAAAGATGAATAGCAGACTGCCAAGAATGAGGGCGGTATGTGTAATGACAAGTGCGATCCCTGCTCCGGCCACAGCGATTATTAATAAGATGTAGCTCAGGATAACCATATATAGATGTTTGCTGAATACCATGATTATCAGAGCTTGAAGCGTTTTATCTTATTGTAAAGTGTCTGGCGGCTGATGCCTAACTGTTCGGCTGTTGCCGTCAGATTTCCATCGTTTTGACGGATAGCTGTTGCTATGGCCTGACGTTCCACTTCTTCCAAATTGGGCACGGTAGTGGAGAATTGTGGGGTCCAGGTTTGTTTTACGAAAATGTCTTTAGGACGGATGACATTTCCTTCACATAAGATGATCGCTTTCTCGATGGCATGTTGTAATTCCCGGATATTTCCCGGCCAATGATAAGAACATAATTTCTCCAAAGCATGTTCATGCAAGGAAATATCTTTTTTTTCGTATTTGGCGGCATAACGTTGCATAAAATAATCAATGAATAAATGTATATCGTTCCCCCGTTCCCGCAAAGGCGGAATTTCCAGGTGGATGGTATTCAGTCTGTACAATAAGTCCTCACGGAAAGTCCCGGAATCCACCATCTCCTGAATATTCTTGTTAGTAGCTGAAAGCAGCCGGATATCCACTGGGATTACTTTATTACTGCCGATGCGTGTAATTTTTCGGTTTTGTAATACGGTGAGCAACTTTGCCTGCATGGCTAGAGGGAGATTTCCTATTTCATCCATAAACAGGGAACTGCCGGATGCCGCTTCAAACTTTCCCGGCCGGCTCTCGTAGGCA